>JAJXYI010000465.1 GCA_021780625.1 bacterium
CAGAAGCATCAACCCCGGCACCCCGCCAAGCGCCGCATCGAGCCCTCTGGACGTCCCCGTGCCGGCCGCGCCCAGGTTCACCACGCTCGATGCCCCCGCGTCCGCCCCTTCTGAAGCGCCCACGCGTCCCTCCTGCACGCGCCACGGCGGAAGGCGCACCACCTCGTCGGCCCAAGCCCCACCCACGCCCCAGACCAGGGCCAGCAGCAGGCGCATCCAAGGCGCTCGTCTCGCGGGGTTCACGATGGCGCCAGCGAACCATGCCGCGCCTGCCCCGACAACCCTGCGTTTCCCAGCCCGGATTTTTGCGTCCCCGCGCTCGGCGCAGACGCAGGCCTGAAACGACCGTGACTGAAACTACCCATCACGAGAGGATTGCGAACCCATGGCGCGGAATTTTGCATCGGGCACTCCTGTACCCCCGTGCCCGATAGCTTTCACCTTCTCGACACCTTCCTGTCGGCCAGCCCCGTCGTTTTCTACACGGTCCGGTCCCAGCCTCCGTTTCGTCATACCTTCATCAGTCGGAACATCGAGCGGCTGCTGGGCCACTCGCCCGACGCCTTTCTCGCCAACCCCGACGCCTGGTTTCAGAACATCCACCCCGACGACCAGCCGGCGGTCTACTCCGTCCTTCCCCAGTTGTACGCCGCCGAGCGCCTGGAGTGTGAATACCGGTTTCGCACCGCCGCCGGCCAGTATCGCTGGCTCCGCGACGAGATGTGTCTCATGCGCGACGACCGCGGTCGGGCTGTGGACATCGTCGGCTGCTGGATCGACATCACGACACGCAAGGAGGCCGAGGACGCCCAGCGCACGAGTGAGGAGCTGTTCCGCGGAATCTTCGCCCAGTCCCCGCTGGCCATCGAGCTCTACGACGCGGACGGATTCCTGGTCGACATGAATCCCGCCAGCCAGCGCCTCTTCGGCGTCTCCGACCCCTCGCTCGTGGGCCGGCTCAACCTTTTCAGCGACCCCTACCTCCCTCCCGAGGCACGCCAACGCATCCTCGCCGGCGAAACCCTCTCGTTCGAAACCGCCTTCGACTTCGACACCATCCGCGCCCGAGGCCGCTATAAAACCACTCGCACAGGTTCCCTCCACCTTTCCCGCGTGCTCGCCCCCTGGAAAATGCCCGGCTCGGATTCCGTCGGGTTTCTCATGCAGGTGCAGGACGTGACCGCCCAGCGCCGCATCACCGAGGAGAATCAGCGGCTCGCACTCGTCGTTCAGCAAACCACCAACCTGGTCGTCATCACCGACGCCCACCGCCGCATCGTCTGGGTCAACTCCGCCTTCGAAGCTCTCACCGGCTATACGCTCGCCGAGATCGTGGGTCGCAATCCGGGAACCCTGTTGCAGGGCCCCGAGACCGATGCCGAGGAAGCCGCGCGCATCCGCCTCGCCCTGGCCGAAGCCCGCCCCATTCGCGCCGAACTCGTCAACTACTCCAAATCCGGCGCGCGCTACTGGATCGATGTCAACATCCAGCCTATTTTCGACGCGAACAACCAGGTTTCGCAGTTCATCGCCATCGAGACCGATATCTCCGCCAAGAAACTGCTCGAGCAGGATCTCATCCGCGCCCGCGAGGCCGCCGTGTCCGCCAATCGGGCGAAGAGCGCCTTTCTCGCGAGCATGTCGCACGAGATCCGGACTCCGCTGAACGCGATCCTCGGATTTTCCCAGCTGCTTCAGCGCAGCAGCCTCTCGGCCCAGCAACTCGACCAGCTCGGGATCATCGTACGCAGCGGCGAGCACCTCCTGTCCGTGCTCAATGGAATCATCGAGCTCTCCAAGATCGAGGCCGGCCGGATGACGCTGAATCTCGCGCCCTGCGGTCTGCGCGACCTCGTCGACGACGTCACGCGGCTGCTTCACATGAAGGCGAGGGAAAAGCATCTCGAGTTCGCGATCGAGGGCGTCGAGCGCCTGCCCGTCGCAGTCGTCGCCGACGCGGCCAAACTCCGCCAGCTGCTCATCAACCTCCTCGGCAACGCGATCAAGTTCACCGCCCAGGGACGGGTGGGACTCCGTCTCGACGCCTCCGCGGGCCCCGACGAAACCAGCCGGATCGATATCGAAGTCTCGGATACGGGTCCCGGCATCGCCGCCGAGGAGATGCCCCTGCTCTTTCGGCATTTCAGCCAGACGCGCGCAGGGCGCGCCTCGGGCTCCGGCTCGGGCCTCGGGCTGGCGATCAGCCGCGAGTTTGCGCGCCTGATGGGCGGCGAGATCACCGCCGAGAGCCGACTGGGGGCCGGCTCCGTCTTTCGCTGCCACGTGCTTCTCAAGGTTTGCGCAGACCGGCAGGTCCCCGCCAGGGTCCAGGCCCGGCGCGCAGTTCATCTCGAGCCCGGACAGCCGCCTCTTCGGATTCTGATCGTGAACAACCACGACGATTCCGTCCTCCTGCTCGAACGCATGCTCGAGCCGCTCGGATTCGAACTGAGCAAGGCCGCGGACCCCGAGACCGCCGCCGCAATCGCCGACGGCTGGCACCCCGCGGTCATCCTCGTCGACCATCACTTTCTCAAAAGTTGTCCGGACGGATTTCTCGGCTCGCTGCGACCGTGCCCCGGAGCGCAGGCCACGAAGATCCTGTGCTGCGGCTCGAGCGGGCTTGCCGAGGAACGTGATGCCGCCCTCGCAGGCGGCGCCGATGTTTTCCTCACCATGCCCATCCTCGAAGCCGACCTGCTGGAGAGCCTGGGCGAACTCGCCGGTATCCGCTATTCCTACACGGACGACTCCGGGGCGCCTTCGCTCCCGGCGCCATTGCGCCAGCCCGGCGCTACGAGCCTCGCGGCGCTGCCGCCCGAACTCACGAAGGCGCTACGCGAGGCCACGCTGCGGGCGGACGTCGTACGAATCACCGAATTGTTGCACGACGTGGAGTCCCACGACCCCACGCTCGCCGACAACCTCCGGCTCCTGGCCGAGCGCTTCGACTACGAACAGCTCCTCGCTCTGCTCCCGCAGCACTGCACCCCATGAACGAGTCCTCCGCCGCCACCCCCAGCATCCTGATCGTCGACGACACCCCGGTGAACCTTCAGCTGCTCGCCGGCCTGCTCAAGGAGCGCGGATACCGGCCGCGGCCCGTGACCAGCGGCAAGCTCGCCCTTCAGGCTGCCATGGCCGAACCCCCGGATCTCGTACTGCTCGACATCAACATGCCCGAGATGAACGGCTATCAGGTCTGCGAGCGTTTCAAGGGCAACGAGCGTCTGCGCGAGATTCCGATCATCTTCCTGAGCGCTCTGAGTGAGACGGTGAACAAAGTTCGCGGACTTCAGCTCGGCGCCGTGGACTACATTGGAAAGCCATTCCAGATCGAGGAGGTCGAGGCCCGGGTGAAGGCGCACCTCAAGATCCGGGCCCTCCAGCGCTCGCTTCAGGAGCACAACGCACTGCTTGAGCAACGCGTCGACGAGCGTACCCGCGAGTTGTCTCGGGCCAACGAGCGACTCAAGGCTGTCGACCGCCTCAGGACCGAATTCCTCGTCATGATCGCCCACGAGATGCGCACTCCCTCCAATGGCCTGTTCGGAATCTGCGACCTCGTGTTCGAATCGGCCGATTTTCCCGAGCGCCCCCAGTATCGCGCCATGTTCGACGTCAGCCGCGATCGGTTGCTCCAACTGCTCGAGGACCTCGAACTGCTCACGACCGCCAACACCTCCGCCGCCAACGCCGAAAGCGACGACGTCCCGCTGGCCGGTCTGCTCGTCGAGGTTGGGGAACTATGCGGTCCCAACACCCTCGATACACGGCCGGCCTCGGCGGGACTTTTGGAACGCCCCCTGAAGGGAAACCTTGGCTGGCTGCTGCGCGCCTTGACGACGGTGGTGCGCTTGAGCGCCAGTTTCCGCACCCGAGGCAACACCGTGCCCCTCACCCTGTCTGAGGACGGCCCATTGCTCCGCATCGAAGTGCCGCTCGATCGCCTTAAGCTGCGCCCGGCCCAGGCGGCTGAATTCTTCGAACTCTCGTCCTCCGTGCGCACCCTGTCGGCCGCCGAATCCCTCGGCATATCTCCGGTCGTCGCTCACAGCATCCTTTCCCAACTCGGGGGTTCCCTGGAAATCACCGTCGGATCAAACGAATCCGGCACGCTCGCCGTCACCCTGCCGTTCGCCAACGTCTGAACGAGGCCCGGCAAATCGCTCCTGCTTAGCGGAAGGAGAAGGGGCGAACACCCCAAATTCTCCTTCCGCCCTGAAGCAAGGCCTTGAGGGCTCGCACTAAAGGTAGTGGGACCCGGAGGTTTGTCAAAATGCCCCTGACGATTCGGATCGACGTCAACTCCCGGACCTCCAATCCGGTGTTCCCGAGGCGCTGCGGAAGCCCGGTTCCCTGTCCCGACAAGTCGGTCCGTACGCTCCGGATTTTGCCCTCGCTCCGCCCCGGCCGGCTACCTAGGACAGCCCCATGCCTAGCAAACAGGTCTATCTTATCCTCGGCGCCGCCGGGTCGGGTCGCCGCGAGGTGCTCGCCGACCTCGTCTCCGACTGCCTCGACCGTCAGGAAACGGTCGCGACCTTCCTGTCCTCGGGCGAAGCGGCCTCGGAGCACGACTCCAAGCTCGGCCGGCTCGAACGCTGGACCTGGACCGCCGAACACCGGGTGGAGATCGACCTGCCCGAGGAGAGCTCCGCGGTCTTCTTCATGGTCGATGGCGCGCACAATCCGGTGGACCAGATCGAGGCCTTTCGCGCCTGGCTGTCGACCTCCGGCGCCGAGCTTGCCCGCATTTTCTGCATCGTCGACTGCCAGCTCGTCCACCGCCAACCACCCCTTCTGGCCTGGTACGACGCGTGTATCCATTTCGCGGACGTCGTGCTGCTCAACCATCGCCAGGGCGTGCCCAACAAGTGGATGAGCGACTTCGTCGATCACTACCGCTCGAAACACTACCCCTGCCTCGTCGAGTTTGTGAAGGACGGGAAGGTCAAGAATCCCCCGCTCCTGCTGCTACCCCAGGCGAGGCGCATGTCGCTGGCCTTCGACGAGGACGCCGTGATCCTGCCCGAAGGCGTCATCTTCGTGGATGAAACCGAGGACGAAGACGAGGACGACGAAGACGGTGAGCGCTCGCCCGACGACGGAGACGAGCTTCCGACGGAGGATCCGTACTTCCAGCGGCGGCTGGGCGGGCGACGCGTCAAGGATATCCCGGATATCACGAAATACCTCCCGCCTCGCGGAACGAGCGCCTGAGGCACGACGAGCAGCGGAGCGTGGGCCGGGGGGGCTTACCGGCCTCTCCCATCCGCCCGCATCACGGTCCCTGCGGAGCCTTCTCAAACCCGAGCCTCAGCTTGACGTAGTCCTTCACGAACGCGGGCAACGCCGAGCCCTGATAATAGACCTTGGTGCGCCCGTCGGCGAAGGTGATCGTGAAGCGATAAACCCTGAGCGCGTTGCCCTCGTAATTCAACCATGGCACCTGGTCGATGCTGGTCGGCTTGTATTCGAACGCATAACGCCAGCGGTGATCCGGGGCGAGTTTCGGATTGGTCTCGTCGGCGAGATTGTGAATCGGATCTTCGGTGACGTCGTCGACGATGATACGCTTCGGCGGAACGCCCTTTTTGAAGAAGACATCAAAAAGGTAGAGTAACTCCTTCTTTTTTGGCGGGACCGAAAAGGTCGCCAGCTCGATTCGAATATTGTCGTCATTCGTGAATGCCGGGCCGCCGGGGCCCAGCGGAACGTCGACTTTTTTACCACCCGCCGCCGTCCAAACCATGATGTACGAACCGCCGGCGCATCCGGCCAAAAGAAGTACGAGGGGTAACAAAAAGTGACGGAGACGATGCATGGAGGGAATAAGGCAAACCGAAACGCGTGGGGACAAGCGGTTTTTGCGCCGTTCGCGGATTTTCCTCCGCAAGCGTCCCGCCCGCCAAAAAAAAGGCAGGCCTCCGGGCTAACCGTCCCGGAGGCCTGCACTGTCAGCCATCACACCTAACCACCTAACCTAGATCAGAAGGCGATCCACGCTTCGGCGTAGAGGGTGTTGTTGGCGCTGGCATTGGTGCCCGCACCATCGTAATTGCTCCGCGCGCCCTCGAAGCGGTTGTACACCGTGTATTGGAGCGTCAGCTGCACGTTGCTGCGCGGCCAGAATTTCGGGCCGCCGTCCTTGTTGAAGGGCATGTAGTCGACCTGGAAGATGAAACCGTCGCTGTTGGGCGAGCCGTGCGGGTTGACCGTGTACAGGCCGGTATCCGCCGTGCCGTCGATGTTGAAGTACTGGACGGATCCGGCGTAGGTCTTGTCATACACGTCGTTCACCGTGAGCTTGAGCGTGTCGAGGCTGTCGCCGGGATTGGCGGTGTTGCCCAGGGCATAACTCGCCGACCACGACTGGCTCTCATGCACGTAGTTGGCCATCGCCGTGAGGTCGTTCTTCGAGAAGGAAATCTGGTACTCGGAATCGAGGCCGACATCCGTGAACTTGTCGGTGCCCATGGAGGAATCACGGCCGGGATACGTCATCGCAGTCATGCCGAAGGTGCCGAATTCGAGCCGGCCATCGCCGACCGAGGTCTCGTAGGCGAGGCGCCAATACGGGGCGGGATGTGCGATTTCGGCCTCACCGGTCGGATCGACGCCAAAGGTCCGCTGCATTCCGAAACCGAGGGTCTTGTACGCACCGACATCGACGTAGATGCTGTCGTCGACGAAGACGTAGGCACCCACACCGACCACCTGCGCCGCAAACGCGCCGTCGATGAAGGTACCCGCTGTCGGAGACGGAGCGAGGCCGGAGCCAACGTAGGGATAACCCCAGGCAGGAGTCGAATTCCACGGATCCTGAAGTGTGGGATTGTTGTTCGCGTACACGCCGTAAGTGACGTCGTGTTCGCCGACCGAGCCGGAATCCGCGAAGCGGATCTCGGTGTTGTCCCAGGACCAGGTTTTGGCCACGCCGTCATAGGTCATCTGCGAAAAGACGCCGACCTTGTTGAGCCACGAGGCGGCAGTGTCGCCGAACAGGCTCTTGGCATAGGGGCCGAAGAGGCGGCCACCGTAGAACAGGCTGGCCTGCGTGATCACGGTATTGTTGTTCTCGCTGAAGCCCGGAGCCGCGCCGCCCGCCTGGGCCGCCTGGGTGTGCGTGAACGAGGGCATCAGCATCACCGCGAACGGCGGCAGATTTGTCGTATCGGCGCTCTGGGTATAGCCGGTGAGCTTGAATTCGCGGCCAAACTGATTGAGCACAGGAAACTCGGTGTGGCAGGCGGAGCACTGCATGTTCATCTGCCTCGCGAAGCTCGGCAGAGCCAGGCTCGTGAGAGGCGCGCAGGCAAAGGCCCCTGCGGCCACCAGCAGCCCAAGGAAGGAAACCGACGCGCGTGGCGCACGGCATTCGTTCGTGTTGTTTTCGGATGGATGACAGTTCATGGGTTTATCGGTTTGGGTAAGCGTAACGCACTCTGGTCGTACTCAGAATCCAGTGTCGTCCTTCGGCTTGAGGCTGAAGAGGAAGGCAGCTAGGTCCTGATATTCGCCCGGCTTAATCTTGTCCCCCCAGGCCGGCATGTACAGCGGCGGGGCCGGTTTCTTGGGGTCGAGCGAAGCGATTTCGTGCTGACCGCGACGAATGAAGGCGATGAGTTCCTTCTTGGTATAGCCGTCACCGACGTGAATGAGGTCGGGCACGAGCTGGCCGGTCTTTGAATTTGGATTGGGCACGCCGCCCTTGCCGTCGGGCCCATGGCAGCCGGCGCAACCGTACTTGCGGAACACCGCGCGGCCACGTTCAACCGGGCTCATGAGCGACGGGATGCTCAGCGCGGCCTTCTGGTCGTTGAGGTGAAGGAGGAACTGCGTCAGCGCGCGGATCTGGGACTCCGTGAACCCGAACTTGGGCATCACGCTTCCCGGGGACACGCTGCGCGGGTCGCGGAAGTGCTGCATGATCCACTCGGGCGAGCGGCGCATGGCGACGTTGTCGAGCGCTGGCCCGATCTT
>JAJXYI010000370.1 GCA_021780625.1 bacterium
GCCCCAGACGAGGAAGGCGAAGAGGGTCAGCATCGTCGTCTCGGCCCAGGCGGCCACGCGCGGCTGGAGCGAGAACACGAGGCCCAGGCCGCAGGCGATCTGGCCGACGCCGGTGATGTAGGCGATGCCGAGCCGAAAGGGCAACCAGGCCGGCACGAGGCTCGCGGTGATGTCCGCATAGACGAGGTGGCCGAGTCCGACCGGGATGACCGCCAAGCCGAACAGCGTGCGTGCGATCCGAAGTCCCGGATCTCCGGCGAGGCGTCCGAAAATCGTCGATCGGTCGAGGCAGGCCAGGCGTGCAAACAGGACCCAGCCACCGGCGACGAGCATGCCGATTTCCCCCAGACCGAGCCAGACGCCCTCGATCTTCGGAACCGCCACCACCGCGGGCACCTTCAGAGAAAGCCAGACCAGGAGGAACGGCAGCAGCAGTTGTGCGGCCATGTCCTCCAGGCGCCGGATCAGCAGCGCCGCCGCAAGAGCGATCATGAACAGGCCGCACACGACGGCGGTCGCGGCCCGGAAAGGAAGCGCGGATGCGACTGGCTGCCAGTCGTAGGCAAAGTCGCGGGAGAGCACGGTCAAAAGCCCGAGGGTTCCAAGCGAGGCAGAGAACAGCGCCGCCGCGAGGCGCTCAATCGGCGTCGCCCACGGGCGGTCCGGCGCAAACTCTAGGGAGATGAGTTGGGATTTGGTGGTCGGGGGAGGCATGGGTTTCCGTCGGAGAGCGATGGCTGCATTCACTTCGTGGAGACGCGCGGGCTGAGGTGCTGTCTGGAGCGCGACGGGCGTCGCCCACCGATCATTCATCGCTTCCGCTTCATTTTCACGGAGTCATGGGTATCTTAGTTTATCCGTCTGGCAGCCGCGCGGTAGTGCCACTTTGCCCAATTCCCATGGACCACCTATCCAGCCATCCCCATGCCCAAGGTCATCAGCGCCTGTGAACTCACCCTCGGCGAGCGCCCGCCGCGCCATCGGCTGCTGCCCTGGCTGCACGGGGAGCTTCGCTCGGCGATCCTCGATGGACGACTGCGCTCCGGCACGCGCATGCCCGCGACGCGCGACCTGGCCGGCCAGGTCGGGATCTCGCGCGGCAGTGTCGTCGCCGTGCACCAGCAGGCCGAGGCCGCGGGCCTGCTGGTCGCACGGCGGGGTTCCGGCACCTGGGTGAGCAAATGGGCTCCGAAGCCCTTGGAGAAAGCCGGGGAATCTGTCGCAAAGCGACCTTTCCCGCTGACGCGTCTGGCGGGGCTGACGTGGACACATCCGCCCCGGCCCTTCCAGTACGGCCAGGCTGTAAACGAATTTCCGATTGAGCTGTGGTCGCGGATAGCCGGCCGGCGCATGCGCGGCGCGTCGTCGGGGCTGCTCACGGGCTGGAGCGACGGCCACGGGTACCCGCCCCTGTGCGCGGCGCTCGCGGGCACCCTCGGATCGGTCCGCGGGGTGCACTGCACGCCGGACCAGGTGGTGATCATCTCAGGCGTCCAGCAGGGGCTCGATCTCCTGGCCCGTTTTCTCCTCAAGCCGGGGGACGAGGTGTGGATGGAGGACCCTGGCTACTTCGGGGCGATCGATGCGTTCTCAGGGGCGGGCGGGCGACTGGTGCCGGTGCCTGTCGATGACGAGGGACTGGACGTCGCGGAAGGGCGGCGGCGTGCTCCGCGTGCCCGGCTTGCGTACCTGACGCCCACGCACCAGTTCCCGCTCGGGGTGGTGATGTCGCGGCGCCGCAGGCTCGCAGCGCTTGAGTGGGCGCGGGAATCGGGCGGATATCTGCTCGAGGACGACTACGACAGCGAACTGCGCTTCTCCGTCCCGTCGATTTCCACCTTGCAGAGTCTGGATCACCACGGGCGGGTGATCCTCGTGGGGACCTTCAACAAGCTCCTTTTTCCCGCGGTACGTCTGGGCTATCTCGTGCTCCCGCATGCCTTGCTGGATGAGTTCCTGGCGTTTCGCCTGCGAACCGACCTTCACACCGTGGGAATCGACCAGGCGGTGCTCTGCGATTTCATCATGGAGGGTCATCTCGGTCGCCACATGCGGCGCATGCGCGACCTGTACGCCTCGCGCCTCGGGGCGCTGTCCGACGAGGCGGCACGGCACCTGCGGGGCCTGCTGGATATATCGCCCGTGAGGGCGGGGCTCTGCACCACGGGATTGCTCAGAAACGGCATGAGTTCACGGGAAGCGGAGGAGGCGGCGCGGAGGGAGGGAGTCGAAACGCAGGCGCTGAGCCGGCACGTCCTCCAGCGCGACGACGTCCGCGGCCTGCTGCTCGGGTTTGCGGCCTTTCCCGAAAAGGCGATTCGCCCCGCCGTCGAGTCGCTGGCGCGGGCTCTGACGAGTACAGGGCTGAGGGGGCTGACCGGGCGGGCGCGTATGGGGCGATGTGTCGAGCGGAAGTGAAACGCCCCATTCGCCCCGCCGCGTCATGCGTCGTGAAAACGCGTGAAGCTGGCGAGCACGTTGGCGATACGGCGGGTGGGGAGACTGACGGGAAGGGTGGCGGGCGTCGCCTCGTGGACGGCGCGCTCGCGCCAGGCGTCAAAAACGCCGGGGATGACAAGGCGAACGATCGGTTCCTGGATCCGTCCGGCCGTCCGCTGGCGCGCGTAGCCTGGATGCAGGCGCTTCAGTTCGGCGTCGATCATCTCCGCGAGCATCTGGCCGGTTGGTGTTTGTCGAGAACCCGGGCGAAGTTCGATCCACCATTCGTGGGCGCCGCGGGTTTGGCCCGTGAGGGAGGCGTGTCCGTGCGGGGCGACGTGAAGGTGCACGATGTCCCAGCCTTGGCGGGTGCAGACGCATTCCAGGGCATCCGCTAGGACGCGCTCCGTGAGGGGCTCGCCAGCGAGAGGCAGGACCGTCTCAGTGCGGCCCATGCGTTGGGCGCGGGGAGGCGAGGCGCTGATCAAGCGGACGACCTCGCCGGTATCGAAACGGCAGGATCCCGACGGGCCGGTCAGGAACAGCACCGCGTCGGTGTCCACCGGCAATTGGTCCAGGCGCAGCGTGCGCGGGCCCAGGCGGGAGATCTCGCCGGCCAGGTATTCCGCGAGCGGGAGAAACTCGAGGAACAAACCGGCGTCGACGAGCAGCCGCAGACCCTCGGTGGCGCGGGGGCGATCCTGCACCGCGTAGATTCCGGCGGGCGTCGCGGCGACCTCGTGGATGATGCACCCCGTACCGAAGCGGCGGGCGAGTCGGGCAAGGTCGACCTTGTAAACCGGGGCGAGTGGGACCAGCCAACGCAGAGGATTGTCCGCCCTGACCGCCTGATCCAAGTGTTCCGCCTCGTCGAGGATGGCGAGGCAGGGAGCTCCGGGTGATTCCGCGGAGCGGGACAGACGTTGAAGCAGGACGGGCAGCGACTCGACGCCTGGGGAGAGGTGATTGCCCGAATCGAACGCGCCGATTGGGGCGCGCAGGCAGGCGGCGGTCGTCTCCCGGTTCGAGAGCATCAGCAGCGCCTCCCGCCACGTGCGCTGAAGATGGCGCTCGAAATCCGGAGTGACCGGGAGAAAGCGCGGACTCTGAGCGGTCGTGGTCCGCGACGGCACAAAGGCCCGGCCCGGGTGGGGCCAGCGCGTGGCGGCGAGCAGACCGGATGCCATGCGAGTGCATTCGTCGGGATCGAGGGCTTCATTTCCGGGAGCCACCGCGCCCTGAAACTGCTGCCAGCTCATCGTTGGTGTCAGGTGATGACTCCGCCCAAAATCGGTCGCTGCGAGATTATGCAGCAACGCCCGGAACTGCCGCTCCTGGCACTTCCCCACCGCTCCTTCACGTCCGAGCCTGAAGTGACGCCAGCGCAGCGCGAGGCCGGCGCCTAGATCGCTCAAGAGGCTTTTGATGGGGGACATGGCGGCTGTGTGCGACAGGTTTGCAGTAGCGGCGAGGACAAGCAAGGACTGGGAAATCAAAAATCCGGTGAAAACCATCCATGGAATCCGGGAAACCGGCGTCTTGCGGTGGCAGTGGAGGCCCCTTTGCATGCCTGGATGAGCCACGACTCGCCTTCCCCCCGCCAAGCAACGGCCGCCCGCCGCGGCCCGGGCGAGGTGTCCACGAATCTGCCGCCGATCGTGTACGAGGACGAAGCCGTGGTCGCGTTCGACAAGCCGAGCGGGCTGTTGGTCGCGCCGGATCGCTGGGACAAGACGCGCGTCAATCTGATGGGCCTCGTGCACGATCGCCTTGGGCATCACGTGGCGAACGTCCATCGCCTCGATGCGGACACGAGCGGGTTGATCCTGTGCGCGAAGACCAAGCCCGCGCTCGATTTTCTCAGCGGACAATTTCAGTCGAAAACCGTCCGTAAGGTCTATCATGCCCTGGCGGTGGCGCTTCCGCCTGAGCGGGCGATGAAGGTCATACCGCCGATCCGCGACGAACTCGGTCGCCTTCCCGACGCCTTCACCGTCGAACTCGGACTCGATCAGGATCCGGATAATCCGGGTCGCATGCGGGCCTTTCGAAGGCGCGGCGGGAAGGCCAGTGCGACGGACTTCACGACGCTGGAGCGCTTTGGGGCGTATGCGTGGGTGGAGTGCCGGCCTCAGACCGGTCGCACCCACCAGATCCGGGTGCATCTCGCTGCGGCGGGGGCCCCGATCCTGTGCGATCCTTTCTACGGCGACCCGGAGGTGGAGCTGCGGCTTTCGGATTTGAAACGTGGATACAAAGGGCGCAGCGACGAGAAGCCGTTGATCCGCCGGCTCGCGCTCCATGCGAGTGCACTGGAGTTTACGCATCCGATCAGCCGCGAGCGGTTCACACTGGCCGCGCCGCTGCCTCAGGAGTTCGAAGTGGCCTTGAAATATCTCCGAAAATTCGCCGCCGGTGGACGGGTGCCGCATCGTGGGAGACCAGCCGGTCGGCGAGAGGATTAAGCGGCAAACCCAAGATTGGAGCTCGCTGATTGCAAACGGTTTGAGTGTTGGTGCTTTGAGTGGAATTCCGCGTTCGGGCGGACTTCGGCCTTGCGGGCGTGGGGTGTTCTTGCATCAGTCGCGTTGCGTACCGAAATCGCAGATTTTTTCCGTGACCGATCCCCTGCATCACGACCTTCCCAGTCATTCGAGTTCGACACAGCTTGAGCTGTCGCCGCGCTGGCGCGTGATCGTGCTCAACGACCCGGTGAACCTGATGTCGTACGTGGTGATGGTGTTTCGGCGCGTGCTGGGCTTCGATGAGGCGACGGCGCGCAAGCACATGCTGGAGGTTCACGAGCAGGGCCGGTCGGTGGTCTGGACGGGCCTTCGCGAGAAGGCCGAGGCCTATGCGTATTCGCTGCAGCAGTGGCATTTGACCGTCGTCCTGGAGCCCGATGAAACGCATTGACGTGAAGCTCAACCTGCCGGTGGTGGCGCCGCTGCTGGACGTCCTTCGGCGCGCGGCGGAGTCGCTTTCCGACACGCTCGCGGTGTCGCTGCACATGGAGGACATCGACCCGGAGTTTCGCGAATCGTGGACCGAGGAGCTTGTCGGCCAGCAACGCGGCGAGGTGGGGGCGCTCCTCGGGCTGTTCGACGACGAATTCCTGTCGACCGGCGTGATCCGCATCGACGAGTCGGTGGCGGAGGGTGTGTTGCGGGCTTGTTCGGCGTTTCGCCTTTATCTTAGGGCGAACGACCTGCGGAGTGTCTCGGATGAGGCTCTTGAGGCGGGGCAGGTGACCCCGGACCAGGTGCCAGAAGCCCTGCGCCCGACACTGACGGCGTACATTTTTCTCGCGAGCCTCCAGGAACTGCTGCTCGAGCACTTCGAGGGCGCCTAAGCCGGAGTCAGCGGCGCAGCGTAAGGTCGTGCGCGCCGCTGGTGTGATGTCGGTAGAGCCAGCGGGCGAGGGCCGGCAGAAGCAGGATGGCGCCGGCCATGTTCATCAGGAACATGAACATGAGCAGGATGCCCATGTCGGCCTGGAACTTGAGGGCCGAGAACAGCCAGGTGCCGACGCCAATCGCGAGTGTGAGGCCGGTGAATACGATTGCCGAACCGGTCTCCTTGAACGCGTGGTACATCGCGTCTTCGAAATAATTCCCGGCGCGCAGGGAGTTCTTCAGCCTGGCGAACAGGTAGATGCCGTAGTCGACGCCGATGCCGACTCCGAGCGCGACAACCGGGAGGGTCGAGGTCTTCAGCCCGATCTTCAGGTAAACCATGAGCGCGTAGCTGAGGGTGCTCACGATGGCCAGCGGCACGATGATGCAGATCGTGGCGCGCACGGAGCGGAAGGTGACCAGGCACAGCAGAGTGACCGCGCCGAAGACCCACAGCAGGATGGGAAACTGGGCTGCGGCGACGATCTCGTTGGTCGCGGCCATCACGCCGGCGTTGCCGCTCGCGAGGAGGAACTGCGCCTTGGTGGAGGGGTGTTCGGCGTTGAAGGACTTTACTGCGTCGGTGACTGCCTGGAGCGTCTCGGCCTTGTGGTTGGCGAGAAAGATCATCACGGGCATCACGCTTCCGTCCGCGTTGATCAGTCCGGTGGAAGTGTCGACTGCGGACACGCACTGGGCGAGCGCCTGCTGGTTATGGGGAATGACGCGCCACTTGAGCGAACCCTCGTTCCAGCCGGCGTTGATGATCTTGGCGACTGAGGCGAGAGAGACGACCGACTCGACGCCCGGGACTGCGCGCATGTCACCGTCGAAGGTGTCGATCAGGGACATGACGCCGTAGTCGACGCAGGCGTTGGGCGAGGCCTGGACGATGACGGAGAGGATATCGACACCGATGCTGAACTTTGAGGCGATGAGCGCGGAGTCCCGGTTGTAGCGGGAGTCGGTGCGCAGTTCCGGCACGCCTGCGTGCAGGTCGCCGATGCGGACGTCCTCGGATTTCGTCCAGCCCCACAGGCCCAGGGCGGCGGAGAAGGCGATGAGCAGAAGCGAGGGTCCGGGCTTCATCTCATTGGCGATGCGGGCCCAGATGCGGTCGGTGCGCTGGCGGCGCGAGGCGACCCACGCGGCATAGGCGGGGGGAAGCTTGAGGTACGACAGCAGGATCGGCAGGAGGAAGAGATTCGTGACGATCACGATCGCGACGCCGAAGCTTGCGGAAATAGCCATTTCCCGGATGGCGGGTATCCGGATTTCAAGGATGGTGAGGAAGCCAAAGGTGTCGGCGAGCAGTGCGACGCCGCCGGGGATGAGCAACTGGGCGAAGGAGCGGCTTGCCGCAGTGGGGCCGTCGTTCCCGGCGAAGACCTCGGTGCGGAAGGCGCGGATCATCTGGACCCCGTGGGAGACACCGATTGCGAAGATGAGGAACGGGACGAGGATCGAGAGCGGATCGATGCCGAAGCCCATCGCGGTGAGGCCACCGATCTGCCAGATGACGGCGACGAGCGAGACTACCACGGGTGCGGCGGCGAGCTTCCAGCGTCCGGCGAAGGTCCAGACGAGCAGGAAGGTGACCGCGATGGAGACCGCGAAGAAGATGAGGACGTTGCGCGCCGCAGTGGCGATGTCGCCCATGACCTTGGCGAAGCCGATGATCGCCACGTGGACCTGGCCGCCGGAGTCGCGCTCGATGCGCCGCCGCAGCGCCTCGAGCGCGTCGGCGACCTTCAGGGTGTCGAGCTTCTCGCCGGTCTTCGGATCGATCTCCAGAAGCTGGGCGCTGATCATGGCGCCTGAAAAGTCGTTTGCGACGATCTGGCCGACCATGCCCGACTTGATCACGTTGGCGCGGACCTTCGCGAGACCCGCGGCGGTGGGCTGGAAATCCTCGGGCACGACGGTGCCGCCAGCGAATCCGTCCTCGACCACCTCGACGTAGCGCACGTTCGGGGTGAACAGGGACTGCACGTGCGAACGGTCGACGCCGTGGATGAAGAACACGTCATCGGTCGCCTGCTTGAGCTCCTTCATGAACGGAGCGGTGAAGATCGTGCCGTCCTTCGCGAACAGGGCAATGAGCACGCGGTTCGCGCCACCG
>JAJXYI010000113.1 GCA_021780625.1 bacterium
CCGATCTTGCATACACGCCGCCGACAAAGGGATTCAATCCGTAGTCAACGGCCTCGCGTCCGAAATGATCGAGGATCAGCTGCTGCAGGCTCACGTCGGCCTCGCGCTTGCGCGGCTTCTGCAACATCTCCGCGAATACACGCAGTCTCATTCCCACCGAATACAGGCGGGTCGTCAGCAGCGCGGGCGGCGACATGGGCAGGGCCTGCAGCCGTCCGTCCCGCACGATGAACCGGTTCTTCGCGGCGGCTCCACCCGCCTGCAGCTCGCCTTCCAGCCCGAGTTCCCGGATCAGCTCCGAGAGGCCCTCCTCGCCCTCGAGCAGCGAATTCGGCCCACCTTCCACCAGCCACCCGTCAACCCGCTCCGTGCGGATCGACCCGCCCAGCCGGTCGGACTGCTCGAAAAGGGTCACCTCGTGCCCCCCCGCCGCAAGACGATATGCCGCCGTCAGCCCGGTGATGCCTCCGCCCACCACGGCGACGCGCTTCCTGGAATTCGCCTGAGTCATGCCCGCCACGATGCAATCGCCGTCCCCAAAGTCCAGACCGAGCCTGCAGACCGTCATTTTGACTCGAGCCTTGTTTATTTAACTCCGCCATTTTATGTCACCTTTATGATTTCCCGCTTCGTCCTCCTCTTGGCACTCGCGCTCCGGGTGGTCCCCGTGATGCAGGCCGCGGGCGCGGAGACCCTGCGCATCGCCACGTACAATCTGGAAAACTACACGACCGCGGGCCGTCTGGTGGGCGACGATTACCTGCGCGACTACCCCAAACCCGAGGCCGCCAAACGGGCGCTTCACGCCGTCATCGCCGGCTTGGGCGCCGACATTCTCGCCGTCCAGGAAATGGGTCCGGCCCCCTATCTCGAGGAACTGCAACACGACCTCGCGGCCATCGGTCTGGCCTATCCCTTTTCCTATCTCGTCGAAGCTGCGGACCCGGACCGCCACATCGCGATCCTGTCGCGCATACGCCCGAAGGCGGTGAACTGTTATGCGCACATCGGACTCGTGTCCCAGGGTGCCAAGGACCTCGTCAAACGTGGAGCCGCCGAGGTGGTGGTCGAGACCGACCGGGGCGACCTCTCACTCTGGGTCGTTCACCTGAAGAGCCGCTTCACGGTAAAACCATCCGACCCGGACTCCGCCCTCCAGCGGGCCGCCGAGTCGGTCGCCATCCGGGATCTCGTCCTTCGCCGGCATCCCAACCCCGTGTCCGCCCGGTTTCTGATCGTTGGAGACTTCAACGACGGCAAAGCCCGCCGGCCCGTCCGTGCCATGGAGTCGCGCGGGAGCCGGGTGATCGCCACGCTCCTCGACGCGGCCGACTCCCGGGGCGAACGCTGGACTCATTTTTATCGTCGTGAGGAGACCTACGAGCGGGTCGACCACATCCTGGTCTCACCGGCTCTCATGCCCCTGGTCGAACGCTCCCGGTACGGAGACCCCATCGCGCGGATCTACGACGGCGACGGTGTCACGCGGGCGAGCGACCATCGCCCGGTCGTCGTGGCGCTCCAGCTTCGCCCCCTCCGCATGCCCGCCGACGCCGCAACCTCGGTCGCCAGCGAGTGAAGACCCAGCGTTCAGGAAAGCCCTAGATACCTCCGCACCGGATCGAGATCGACATGTTCGGCAAACCAATCGCCCATCGCATCATAAACCGCGCGCCGCCGTGCGGACCACGGGACCGGATGGGGACGATGTGCCGAAATCCCAGCCTCGGTGGCAAACGCCGCCCGGGCGGCGGGCGACTCGAACCAGCCATGCTGGTAGGTGCCCCACACGCGTCCTGACCGGATTCCATCCCGCTCTGCCACGCCGTCCGCGACGATTTGCTGCAGCGGTTCACAGGATTGATCGCCCGAAGTCCTGCCCATGTGGATCTCGTAGGTGCTCCATCGGTCGCCCGCAAAGATCGACTCCGTCGGCCGAACGAGTTTGGGCGCGAAAAATCGCGTAGCCCCCGGCAGCAGCCCGAGTCCCGGCTCATCTCCCGCGTCGCCCGCCACTCCCTGTTCATCGACGAGGCGGGCGCCCAGGATCTGGTACCCTCCGCAGAGTCCGAACAGGGCCGCACCACGCGCGCGGGCTGCCAGGATGGCCTCGGCCATACCGCTGCTCCGGAGCCAACGCAGGTCCGCAATCGTGTTCTTCGTCCCAGGAATCACGACGGCCCGAGCCCCCGCGAGAGCCTCGGGACGGTCGACCCACACGGTTCGCACGCCCTGGTCGTCCCACCAAGGCTGGCAGTCGTTGAGAATCGCCACGTTGGGCAGGCGTATCCAGGCAATCACTTCACCTTCGCCCCGGTCGCCGTCCGTCGGATCCAGGCCGTCCTCCTCGTCCGGTCGCAGGTCGGGCCTGAGCGGCACAGTGCCTAGGACGCGTAGCCCGGGGGCGTGGGGCCCGAGGTGCAGGTTCGGATCCGGAAAAAGTGACAGGTCACCGCGGAACCGGTTGACGATCGCCCCGATCCCCCGGCGGCGATCCCCCTCGCTCATCAGGTTCCAGGTCCCCGCGAGCTGGGCAAAGACCCCGCCACGATCGATGTCAGCCACCAGCAGCCAGCGTCCATCCAGATGCCGCAGGGTGCGCAGATTCGCCAGATCGCGGTCCATCAGGTTAAGTTCCACGGGGCTTCCAGCCCCCTCGACGACGAGGACCTCGCAGGCTGTCCGCCAGTGATCGAGGCAGCCGGCCGCCACCTGCCAAAATTCCTCCAGCCGGTCATAATAGCCGCGGGCCGAGAGATGCGCCACCGCCTCTCCCATCACCACCACCTGCGAGCCCAGGGCTCCGGACGGCTTGAGCAGGAGCGGGTTCATCCGCACATCCGGCTCCAGCCCGCACGCCTCGGCCTGCACCGCCTGGGCGCGCGCCATCTCGCCGCCGGCCGGCGTCACGAGCGCGTTGTTCGACATGTTCTGCGCCTTGAACGGGGCCACACGGACTCCCTGCCGCCTTAGCCACGCGCACAGCGCCGTCGCGATCCAGGTTTTTCCAGCACCCGACGAGGTGCCCAGGATCGAGATGGCCTTCATTCGCGTGCCCTCCGGGTCGAAGTCACACGATCGGCCTGCGCCGATAATACAGCAGGCCGGGCATCGCCAGGCCCACCGCCAACGCCCCCACGATGAACCCCGCCTTCAATCCGGACGAAAGTGCGGTGGAAAACAGCTCCGGCGTGTAGCCCTTGCGCTGGATCTCCACGATCGCGAGCAGCGTCGTGAAGAGGGGCACGCCGGGGATCATCGGAATCATCGCCGCCACGGTGAACACCTTCGGGTGCGCGCGGAGTTTCTGGGCGAAGTACACGCCGAGGAAACTGACCAGGGACGCCACCAGCAGCGTGCCAATCTCGATGGGCACCCCCGCCTGCATCAGCAGCATGCGCACGCCGTGCCCGATCGCACCGCCCGCCGCGCAATACACCAGTGCCCGCGGCGGTACGTTGAAGACCAGCGCAAACCCCACCGCCGGGATCGCCGCGAGGATCATGTCCTGTATCAGGGATATCATCACGTGCATCATCGTTCAGGCTCCTGTTGTCGTCGCGGGCCCGCGGCCGGTCACAGCCACCCCCAGACCCGCCAGACTGTCATGGCCAGCAGGATACCGCCGCAGGTCGCCAGGGAGAGCAGGATGGCCATCATGCCGCGCGAGATCCCGGTGTTGATGTAGCCCTTCACCATGTCGGCCACCGAATTGATCAGCGGAAACCCCGGCACCAGCAGCAGCACGCTCGCGGCCATCGCAGGCCGGGGCGTCGCCCCGATCCGCAGGATCGCCGCCCACCCCGTGATCGAGGTGGCCACGAACGCGCTCACGAAAAACGTGACGAGCGGATTGAAATGAAACGCAGCCACCTGCTGCCGCACGGCCATCGCGGCCGAGCTGGCCACGAACACCACCGCGCAGCTCGTGAGGTCAGCACCTGCCAGCCGGGCAAAACAGGCGCACGAAAGTCCGATCGCCAGCGCCACGAGCCAGCGCGGATAACGATACGGACGGATCGCGGCCAGCCGCGTCCGGTAGTCCGCACAGCCAAGCCGGCCCTCCTCCGCCTCGAGCATCGCGCGCTGCACCTCCGTCACCACGTGCATGTTGATGCCGTGATCCTGGTTCCGTCGCACCGTCGTGATGCAGCGGCCCTCGTGCAGCGATGTCAGCGTGATGGCGTTGGCCATGATCGCGACCTCGATGCGCTCGACGCCCAGCGCCTCGCCCAGGCGGCGGGCCACGGTCTCCACGAGCGCGCTTTCCGCACCGTGCTGCATCAGCATGACCGCGGACTCCACGCACAGCCGGGTCACCTCCTGCTGTTCCGCCGGCGCAAGCTGGCGCGGGGGGCGCCCGCTGGAGGTCCGTCCTTCCGAGTCGCTCGGGTTCGTGGGAGTCATGGGTTCGGGTGCCGAGATTTCGAACCTTGCGCGGGCCGTCAATCCCCACTCTTCGGGCTCCCCGGATAATATCACGCCTTCTTCGCCATTCCCGGGAATTTTCCGACACGGCGCTACACGTTTACCGCACTCGCGATCCGGCGACTTTGGTTGCCTAGCCCATGGGCACCCGCCACAGTCCGCCCACCAGCGTCCCCATCGTCGGACCGCCCCACGCGCACTTACCGTATCCATGCTTCCCGTCCGCAGAATCCTCCCCGTTCGAACGGTCCTCCTGTTCTGCGCGCTGGCAATCGGACTTCGGGCGGCGACACCCGAACCCGAGATCGACCGCTCCCGGTTGATGGGCGGACACCTGCCCGTCACGGTCTTCGCTGACCAGGAAATCACCGAGGGAAACCCCTGCTGGTGCACGGTCCGCGGCCCCGAGGGCGAACTGGCGATGGGCACCAATGCGGTCGTCATCTATGACGGCATCCGCTGGACCCACGTCGACATCCCGGGGAGCAATGCCGTCCGGGCGCTCCGCTATTCCGCCGACGGACGCCTCTGGGTGGCGGCGACCAACGAACTCGGATTCATTTCAAGGGATCGTTCCGGCACCTATGTGTATCACTCGCTCAAGTCCGGCGGCGAAAACGATCTCGGCGACCTGTGGCAGGTCTTCCCCAGGCCCGACGGCGATGTCTATTGGATCGGCTCCGACCGGGTTCTTTGCTGGGACGGCAGCGCCCTGCGTTCCTGGAAACTTCCGGGGCAGCGGCGGCTCCTCGCCTTCGAATACGAAGGGTCGGTCATGGTCCACCATCGCGCGAGCGGACTGTACATGCTCACCCCCCGGGGACCCGTGCTCAAGATTCCGGCCGCAGACCTGCCGCCGACGAACATCATGGGCCTCGAGACCGTCGGCAACTCGACGATTTCGATCGGCACCAGCGGCGCGATTCCCCTGGGATCGCACACGATCCCGTCGGCGGACGCCACTCTCGCCGCCTACCTGGCCGTCGACTGGACCTCGGCCTACGCCCGCTACGGCGACCGCCTGTTCTGGGGCACCATCAACGGCGGCCTGGTGGTCAGCGACCTCCAGGGGCGCATCGAGCGCATCATCGGCCATGACGACGGCCTGCCAAGCCGGACCATCTATTCGCTGTCCATCGACAAGTCCGGCATCCTGTGGGTCGGAACCAGCACGGAGCTGCTCCGCCTCGACCCTTCCGAGCGCTCGGTGATCCTCGACAAGCGCGATGGCCTCACCAGCCCGCTGGTCGGCCGCTTCGTCCGGTATGGGGATAACTTCTACACGCCGGCCGACGCCGCGGTCATGCGCTCGAGCCCTGACGCCTGGGGCATGCCCAGCCACTTCTCCCCCGTCCCCGGCCTCGAGGGACGATTCTGGGACCTGGCCTCGGGCCCCGATTCCCTGCTGCTCGGGAACCTGGGCGGTCTTTACAGCTGGAAGGACGGCCATCTAGCCCAGCTGTACACCTCGGCGAGGGACGTCTTCATGGTCTTCCCCTCCCGCTTCTCAAAGGACACCGTGTATCTTGCCGAGGGATACAATATCCTGGAGGCCACGGTGACCGGAGGCGCCACGTTCAGGAAGCGGCAGTACGTCCCCATCCCCGACATCGCCTCCTCGTTCGTCGAGGCGGGCCCCGATCGGCTGCTGGTCGGCACGCTCGGCCACGGCTCCTACCTCGCGGAGCGGAATCCGACGACCGGCCGATGGGCCACCTCCTCGATCCGCCTGAGCAATCCCGACCGCCAGGGCCCCGGTTACGTGGCGGACCTCGGAGGCATCCAGTTTGTCCTGGGCCGCGGCCAGGCGGCCATCCTGCCGGCAACGGGCACCAAGCCGATCCTCGTCAAGGGCACGCCCGACGGCGATCCGATCGCGGCCGCGCCGGGCACCAACGGACGCCGACTCTGGATCGCCTGGCGCACGACCACCGAGGCGGGCCGCACGCAGCCGCTTTTTGGATACTTGTTCCAGGCCGGCGCCTCGTGGCTCTGGCAGACCGTCCCCCTCCCCGAGGCCCGCACGGTGGGCGCCCTGCGCAGCATCAGCGTCGATTCGATCCGCGGCAGGGAGTACCTCTGGATCGTCGGCGCCGACGGCGTCGTCCGCATCGACACCGCACTCGCCTCGGCCGACGTGAAGGCGCCCCAGGTGCATCTCGTGTCCGTCGCGCTCGACGGAGCCAGGTACGCCGACGGCAACCACCTGCCCGAGGCGCGCCTGCCCTATTCGGTGAAGCCCGCCGTCTTCGAATACGCCTCGACCGACTTCGACCTGGGCGACCGCGTCGAATACCAGACGCGCCTCGATCCGATCAGCAGCGACTGGTCCGCCCCCTCCTATTCGCCCCGCCGCGAGTGGGCCAGCCTGCCAGACGGGAACTACCTCTTCTCGGTGCGTGCCATCGTCGATGGCATCACGGGACGTCCCGTCGAAATCCGATTTTCAATCGCCCCTCCGTGGTACCGGTCGAAGCCCGCCCTGGTGCTGTGGCTCGTGCTCGTCATCCTGGCCGTTCACCTGATGATCCAGGGGCGCACCCGCGTCATCCGCAATCGCAACCGGGAGCTCGCCGAGCAGGTTCGCAAACGGACCCTCGAGCTCGAAAAGGCCAACGCCGCCAAGTCCGAGTTCGTCGCAAGCATCAGCCACGAGATCCGAAACCCGCTCAACGGCATCGTCGGCCTCACCGACGTCCTCGCCCGCCGAAACCTTCCGTCCGACGCCGAACGCGACCTCCGCAATCTCCGCCTCTGCACGCGACACCTCGCGTCGCTCGTCGAGGACGTGCTCGATTTCGCGAAGATCGAAGCCGGAAGCATCACCTTCGAACCCGAGCCGGTCGTGATCAAGGATCTCATCGATTCGATCAAGGCCGTCGTCACGCCCCTCGTCGCCGAAGCGGGCATGGAACTGCTGGTGGTCATGGACGAGGACGTGCCGGCCCAGGTCGGCCTGGACGCGCGCAAGGTGCGCCAGATCCTCATCAACTTTATCACCAACGCCGTCAAATACGCGGCGATCGGTGCGATCCAGCTCTCGATCAAACGAGAGCCCGCGTCGAAGGACCGGCTCGCGCTCCGGTTCACGGTGACCGACCAGGGGCCCGGAATCCCCGCCGCCGAGCGCGAAAAGGTCTTCTCGCGTTTCGTCCGGGGAAATGCGGCGCGTAACACGCGGGAACCCGGCGCCGGGCTCGGTCTTGCCGTCTGCCGCGAACTCGCCGTCTGCATGTCCGGCGCCGTCGGCCTGGAATCGTCCGCCGACCGCGGCGCTTCGTTCTTCCTCACGATCCCGGTTGAGCTCGCGACGGGGTCGCTCAAGCCCAAGCACACCGGCAGGCCGGAGATGCTCGCGGGTCGCGGATTCCGCGCGTTGATCGTCGACGACATGAGCTACAACCTCGACCTGCTCGAGTTTCTGCTCCGCGACTGGGATATCGACGTCGTGCGCGCGGTCGACGGCCCGTCCGCCCTCGAGGCGCTCCTCGGCCAGCGCTTCGACGTCGTCT
>JAJXYI010000202.1 GCA_021780625.1 bacterium
ATCACGAATCCGTCGGTTTTCGATTTCTACAACAACATGATCCAGGGCGACAATGCGCGCCAGTGGCAGCGTTGGAACGCCGGATCCGCGTCGATCGAGCAGACCTTCTACAGCAACCGCTTTGGCTACCAGCTCGCTGCGCACCAGGAGCAGTACCATAGCGGCCAGTGGAGCATCTTCGGCGGCCCTGGTTCTATCAACGTGGTGACGGATGCCTACAATATTGATGGCACGCCCAATGCGAACTTCGGCAAGCCCTTTATCACAGGCAATGGTCACTATTCGAACTTTTCGACCGATGAACAGCGCGACGACCTCCGGCTCACGACCTTCGGCGAAGTACGCGGCCGGGATTTCTTCGCGGCGGATTCATGGCAAGCTCGTCTGATTGGCACCCAGCGCTTCACGGGAATGCTCTCCTCGGACAAGGACTATCGTGAAAACAAGAGCTGGGCGCTGTTCGCGACGGATCCGAGTTACAATGCCCTCTACAATCAGGGCACGAACCAGACTCAGAACCTGCTGAATTACGCCCCGAACATCGTCTCGTTCCTGGGCTCCTCGATGGCGAACGCCAGCACGGCAAACGGGGCTTTCCTCTCATATGCCCCGACGATCACCATGCCCACCCAGGGTGCGACTGAACAGTGGATCGCAAAATGGACGGCTCCCTCTTCGGTCGATCCGACAGCTCCATGGGCCCCTCCGACGCAGGCAGCGGGCACCGCTATCACGACCACGAATGCGGACAATCCGGCCAATTATCAGGGATGGACGACGGTGCCAGTGCATGTTTTGAGTGCCTTCAACGGCGATATCAACCAGCTCTACACCGGCGGTCAGAAGGAACAGACACAGGTTTCGAGCAAGTCTTTCGTCTGGCAGGGATTTTTCGCCGATGGCGACATCGTTCCCATGATCGGCGTTCGCAAGGACACGGTTCGGACTGCCTACGCCCAGCCCAACCAGAACACGAATGGCACCTATGACCTCATGGATCCAAACTATCGCGTGGGTTCCGCCACCGTGGAATCCGGCATCACGAGAACTTACAGTGTCGTCGCGCATGTTCCGAAACGTCTCATGGCCAAGCTGCCATTCGGCATGGATTTGAGCGTGTTTTACAACCAGTCGCAGAACTTCCAGCCCGGCTCCGGTCGTGTCGACGTGTTTGGCAATGCGATTGCGGATCCGAACGGCAAGACGCGTGACACCGGTGTCGCCATCAGCTTCCTCGACCAGAAGATCATCTTTAAGGTGAATCACTTCGATACCCGGATCTCCAACGCCAGCATGAATGGCCTTTCAACGTGGGACCTTGGCGCGTCGGTGGTGTGGAATTGGCAATTCGACCAGATCTACAAAAACAACTACGGCCAGGACTGGCAGAATCACTTCGCGCCGATCAACGGGCAGACGGTCGCACAGGCAGCCGCTCAACAGGCCGCAGCGGTCGCCGCCGTGGACCAGCTGATGGCGGACCCGATGGTGCAGAAATTCGTCAGTGCCTGGAAGGCGACTTATTCGGGCACTGGCTGGCAAACGGGGTCGACGAGCTATAATGCCCCCGCTGGTTTCTCGCAGACCCAGGATACCGAGTCCAAGGGCTGGGAGTATGAGCTGACGGCGAACGTCACCTCGAACTGGACGCTCACGGCCAACGCGTCTCACGCCACGGCGTTGACATCCAACATCGGCGGCACGGCGCTCAACGATTGGGTGAACCACTGGAATAGCTACATGCAGGGCCCTGCCGGCGACATCCGCCTATGGTGGGGTGGCAGCACGACGACGTCCCGGAGCGACTTCACGAGCACCTTCATGTCGGGCTGGGCGCTCGCCCAACTCGGGGCCGGTGCCGATGTCTCTGAACTACGCCCGTGGCATTTCAACGTGGTCTCGAACTACTACTTCAGCCGCACCTTCCTCAAGGGCCTGAACATCGGTGGTGCGTATCGCTGGTCCAGCCGCGACATCCTCGGCTACCCGACGACGCTGGACGCGAATAATAACTATCACTTCGACCTGAATCATCCGTTCTATGGTCGGAAGGAAACCGCAGTCGATCTGTGGACGGGCTACGACTTCAAGCCGGGCAAGAAGACGAAGTGGCACGTCCAGTTGAACGTCCGCAACGCCTTCGCCTCGAAGGTGCTCATCCCGATCACTGTCGAACCCGACGGTACTCCGGCTGCGTACCAGATTCCGGAGCCGCTCGACTGGCAGCTCACGGTTCGCATGTCGTTCTGATAATACCGTCGCCGTGTGAAGCAGTGATTTGATAAGCGCACTCGTCGGAGCCGCGAGGCCCTACGGTTAAAAGGCTCCGCTGCTTCACACGTTTTCTGTCTGACAGCCAGTTCCTCCCGATTCATTTCTGGGCGAACTGGCTTCTTTTTTTTATTGGCGGATTCGGTCTGGGCCCAGTCCGTCGGCGCGGGCTCCGGCGTCGAGGGTCAGTCCCTCCATACGATCGGCATGAGCGTCGTGGCAGGGAGCGTGGGGAGGCCGCTGAGGTTTGCGTGGAGATGGAGCATGAGGCGCTCGACGGCGTGCTGGCCGAGCAGGGCGTGCGGAGCGGCGACCCCGGGGAGGGCCGGGTAGGTGCCGTCGATTTCGACGACGGCGATGGCGGCGCGAGGGAGTGGCATCCGTTTTTTCCCGACGAGACAGGGACGGGGCGTCGAACCTGCAAACACGATCCCGTCGACGGACTGGCGGATTGCCCAGGCATCCAGAGACTCGCCCTTCGCCGAACAGTCGTGCGAATCAATGCAGGGCAGCCTGAGGTGGTGGCATTCGAACAGATAGCCGGCCCTGAGCTGGTGAAGGATGGGGGTGCCGAACCGGGAATCGAGGCTGATGCCCGGACGGCGGCAGCCGGAGGTGGCGAGGCGCTCGATGGCGAGTTTTGAGGCCTCGCGGTAGTTGCCCGATAGCGTGTCGAGGGGCGGTTGGGGGTGGGGCGACTCGATCGCGATGGCGCAGAACCGGCTCCAGTCGAGATCGACGGGAGCCTGGGCGGAATCGGGCAAGCCGAGGATAAGCGCCGCGATGCCGCGCGCGCGGAGAATTTGGGCGAGGCGTTGGATCGAGAGCTGGCGGGGCCCGACGAGGAAGCACTCGAGGGAGCAGCCGTGCGCTTCGGCTGCGGCGCGAGCCGCGGCGAAGGTGGCCTTATGGCGGTGCGAGCGCTCGAACTCCTCGCGCGATCCGAGGTTGGACACGAAGGCGAGCGGATAACCTGAGCGCGTGGTGCGGCCCAGACGATGGCGGTTGAAGGCGTCGAGCACCGGGTCGGGACGATAATCAAGCTGTCGGGCGATGGCTTGGATGCGCGTTCGGGTATGAGCCGGGATGGAGGGATCGTTGCGGAGCGCGAGGGAGACGGTGCTTTTGTGGACGCTGGCGACGCGGGCCACGTCGGCCATGATGACGCGCTTTGGCAGAGCTGGACTGGTATCGTTCATCGGGCGGCGGCGTGGATCGCGGGGGCAGAGGCGCCGTCCTGCCAGGCGCCGGGGACGTAGGTGACCGAGGCCATGGGGATGGCCTGGCCCTGGAGCACGAGGGCGAGTGCCTCGGCCACCTTGCATCCGATCGCGTGGTGGTTGGCGAGAATACCCGCGAGCGACGGATCCGGATCGCTGAGCGCGAGGCAGGCACAGGCGATGTCAGCGGGGGAGCGAAGACCGCCCGCACCGAGCAGGTCGCGAATGTTCGTCCAGTTGCAGAGCACCAGATCGATGCGGTGGGCTCGGATCCACTTCGCCAACCGGCGCCCAATCGCGCGGGTGTCTTCAGAATGTCCGAAATACAGCGGTGCGATTGGCTCGGCATTGTGCAGGTCCTCTGAGAGAAACAGGCCGCTCGAATACAGCCCGTGGGTATTTTGATCATCGATACGACCGATGGCCATGCCGATGCGTCGATAACCCAGGCGTCGTCCGTGGTCGTACGCGGATCTCAGCATTTGCATCTGGTCGTTGGAGACCATGGCGGCACGCGGGAGCATGAACGCGGAGTCAATTTTCACGAGCGGGTAGCGATCCCAGTCGAACTCGACGAGCCGCAGGTGTGGCACGAACGCGCCGATGATAAGACCGTCGGTATGGGGCGACTCGAGGCGGCGTGCGACATCGGAAGCGGTCAGGGCTTCATCGCCGACGAGCAGGAGGTCGCATTGATAGCCCAGGCGTTCCGCCTGATGGCGTACGCCGGCGAGAAAATAGCGCATGTGGGCCGTGTTGGCGAAGGTGGCCTCGTTGGGACGGTTGCTGACGAAGACCATGCGCGGAGGCGCGAGCACGGCGGTGGCGTTGGAACGGCGGGCGGTGAGGGCCTGATAGACCTGATTCGGGGTATAACCGAGTCGTGCGGCAGCGGCCCGGACGCGTTCGCGGGTCGACAGGGCGATCCGGGGATGATTTCGCAGCGCCTTCGAGACTGTTGAAAAATGCACGCCCGCTTCGAGTGCTACATCCTTGATGGATGCCTGGGAAACCGACGCATGGCGGACGGGGTCGTGGTGCGGAATTTGAGGCATCGGAGAGGGGACAACCTTGCGCTGGGGTCGTATCGCAGCAAGCCGCGTGAGGTCTGTGGCGGGGCGTGATCGGCCCGCTAGGCCGCACCACCCGCATGCTGCGGGCTTATTCCTGGTTTGAGGCGGGCGATGGAGGCTCGGTACTGCCGGGGAGTCATGGCCATCTCCCGGAAAAAGAGCCGATTGAAATACGACTGCGTCGCGTAGCCGCTCGCCCATGCGATTTCGCTGATGTTAAACTCGTCGCGAAACATCAGAGACGTCGCGTGCGCGATCCGGGCTCGGTGAATACTCTGGATCAGAGTCAGGCCGGTTCTGCGTCGATAAGCCCTCGACAGATGATCGGGCGTGCAGCCAAGCCACGCCGCGAGTTGAGTGACCGATAGATCGCGATTGGTAAGGTGCTGCTCGATCAGCGACTGACAGCGCTCCACCAGATGCTGGCTGCCCGAAGTCTTCACGTAGATGCGGTCGAGACTGGTTCGCATCCCGGCGAGGCAGGCCGCAAGGAGACTTCGTGCATAGTCGTCGACTCGACCCTCCGACGCGTGCAGCGCCGCGACGATCTCCTCGAGGCATTGGGGCAGGAAACCGCCATGGAGATGAAACCGGTCGTGGGGAGCCGAATACACCCGATGCCCTGGACTCGCGTGTCCGAAGTGGAGCGAGAATCCGTCGGGCCAGAACATGGTGATCAGAGTCAGGAAAGGAGTCTTCCGTTCGATCGTGGTCTCGGCATGGGGCATGCCGCGGGGCATGATGCAGACCTCGCCAGCTGCGACCGCGAAGCTTTCGAAAGGCATGTCAAAACGTGTGGAGCCGTTTTGCTGAAAGAACAGTTCTGGGGTGGCGTGAAACGGGGGACCGCCGGTTTGGCGAAGGCCGCGCAGCCGCGGTGCCCTGAGCGTGAGGCGTCCGGATGCGAGTTGCGCCCGGGCCCGGTCGACGATCTGTCGGTAGAGATCGATCCGAGCGCCGTGATCTCCCGACGCAACGGCGATCTGACCGTGCAGGTTTTGTAAAAAAGAATCGGGATTCGGCTCAGTCTTCGTCATGGCCGTAGGTTGGTTTAATTGGAAGATGGGTTTTGATAGGTAGAAGTAGACGCCCTCGTGGTCAGCCACCAGCTCCAAGATCGCCCCTGCCAGAGTGAAAAATCTTCCAAAACGAGTTTCCGGACCATTTGGTCACCGCCAGATGGATTGCGCTCTGACGGCTTGCCTGTCCGCCGCGGGCAGTGGGTCTTCGCGGCGGACGGCATTCCGTGCGGGTTTTGTGCAGGCGGTTGGGGCGATTCGGCTTGAGGCGTGTGCAGCTCCCGAGCGGGGTTGAGGAGCATTTTTCCCCTCTGAAATACGACACCATGAAGATCAAGGATTTCCATTTCCGCACAGTCTTGTGCCGAAGAATGCGCGCCCTCGGCCTGGCGCTCGCCGCCTGCGTCGTAGCCGGCGGCGGTGTGTCCAAAGCGGAGGCGGCCACGCAGCCTGTCGCCTATGCCTGGAAGTCGGTGCAGATTCAGGGTGGCGGATTTGTGAGCGGCCTGTTGTTTCATCCGACCAGCCCGGGACTTCTCTATGCGAGGACCGACGTCGGAGGAGTCTATTCCCGGGATACCGGAGCGGGGCAGTGGACGCCGCTGACCGACTGGATCGACAGCGCGAATTCCCAACTCGACGGCGTGGTGGCCTTCGCGGTGGATCCGCACGATCCCAATCGCCTGTATCTCGCCTGCGGCCAGTACCTCGCCTGGTGGGCGGAGCAGGGCGTGGTGTTCGCCTCGACTGACCGCGGGGCGACCTGGACCCAGGCGACCCTGCCGGTTGACCTCGGGGGAAATTCGGACGGACGCAACACGGGCGAACGGCTGGCCGTGGATCCGAACGACGGAAGTATCCTTTTTTTGGGCACCAATCAGAATGGACTCTACCGAAGCGCCGACCGCGGGGCGACCTGGACTCCTATGGCGGGGCTCACCGAGCAGAGCCTGACCTTCGTGGCCTTTGACCCGCGCGGCGGTTCGCCCGGATCGGCCACCCAGACGATCTATGCCGGCGTGAATGACACAGGGGGCAGTCCGCTCTACCGCAGCACCGACGGTGGCACGACCTGGACTCCCGTGGCGGGTGCACCATCCGGACTGATTCCGCAGCGCGCCGCCATCGATGCGACAAACGGCCTGCTGTATCTGACATTCAGCGACGTACTCGGGCCGAACGGAGCGACGACCGGTGCCGTTTGGAAGCTCGATCTCACTGCGGGGACCTGGACGAACATTTCCCCGCCCGCTGGACAGGGAGGATTTGCCGGACTCTCGATGGACGCCGAACATCCTGCGACGCTCCTCGTCTCGACGCTCGACCGCTGGTCGCCGCGCGACGAGATTTATCGCTCGATTGACGGCGGCGCGACCTGGAGGGGCGTGTTGGCGGCGAACGGGCAGCTCGACACGACCGACACGCCATGGGCGACAGGGCACACGCCGCACTGGATTGGTTGCGTGGCCATCGACCCCTTCAACTCCGATCATGCCGTTTTCAACACAGGCTTTGGCATGTTCACGACACACAACCTCACCGCAGCCGACTCGGGAGGCACGGTGGTCTGGACATTCACCGACAAAAACCTCGAGGAGACCGTGCCGCTGGCGCTGAGCAGTCCGAGCGCCGGTGCGTATTCGCTAGTCAGTGCGCTTGGAGACATCGGCGGCTTCCGCCACTCCGATCTTGATGCCACGCCGCAAGTCTCGGACCACTTCTCCACCCACACTGGAACGAACGACTCGATCGACTGCGCCGCGCAGAAGCCTTCGTTCATCGTGCGGACCTTCAGCGATGTGGCGCGCGGGTGCTATTCGACGGACTCGGGTAGCACGTGGACCGACTTTCCGTCGCAACCAACTATTCCGAGCTCGAACACCTATGGCATTGTCGCCGTTGCCGCGGACGCCTTGAGCATCGTGTGGATGCCCTCCGGCATGGGGGCCTACGTGTCGAACGACAATGGCTCGACCTGGAAGGCCTCGGGCGGATCGCCCGTGAACTCCAGCGACACTTTCTATCCGGTGGCCGACAAGGTGAATCCGTCGAAGTACTACATCTTCGATTACTCGGCGGGCAAATTCTACCGGAGCACCGACGGAGGCGTCACCTTTTCGGTTGGTGCGTCAGGACTCCCCACGACCAACGGCGTGCCGGCCACGTCCTGGACGCTCGAGGGTGACATCTGGCTGCCCCTTGGCGACAGCGGCCTTTATCACTCGGCCGACTCCGGAGCGACGTTCATGAAGATCGCGGCGGGCGTGTCGAACGCCTATCAGGTCGGCACGGGCAAGGCGGCGCCCGGGCAGTCCATACCGGCGGTTTTCATCGCTGGCGTGGTGAACGGAGTGCGCGGACTGTTTCGTTCGGACGACGGAGGCATCTCGTGGGTGCAGATGAACGATTCCCAGCATCAATTCGGCTGGATGAACCAGATTTGCGGCGATCCCCGCGTCTACGGGCGTGTCTACCTTGCGACCGGCGGGCGGGGAGTGATCTACGGAGACATCGCCCCGCTGGCGATCCAGACTCAACCTTCCCCGATTGGCGCTGCGCCCGGTTCGAGCGCGACCTTCTCGGTGAATGCGACGGGTGCGGCACAGTATCAGTGGAGCAAGGACGGAACGGCGATTCCCGGGGCGACGGCGGCCTCCTTCACGATCGCCGCCGTTTCGGCCTCGGACGTGGGCTCATACGCCGTGACCGTGACGGGCCCTGCAGGAAGTCTCACCTCGACGAGTGCGACCCTGACAATGGCGACGGCGATCACCGATAAGCTCACGGGAATTTCGACGCGGGCCTTTGTGGGCACGGGCAACGACATCATGGTGGCAGGCTTCACGATCAGCGGGACCCAGCCGAAGAGCATCCTTATTCGCGCGAGCGGACCGGGCCTGACGGGGCAGCTGCCGGCCGGGACGGTGACTCTGCCGGATCCAGTGATCAAGCTGTACGATTTGGCCGATCCCTCCAGCCCGACGATGATCGGTTCGGATGACAACTGGGATTCGAGTGCGGCGGCGGGGGTGGCGGCCGCGGCGAAGCGGGTGGGGGAGTTTGCGTGGACGCCGGGAAGCACGGATGCGGCGATGCTCGTGACGCTTAGACCGGGGTCCTACACGGTGGAGGTGTCGGACAAGAACAACGCGTCCGGCATCTCGTTGGTGGAGGTTTACGATGCGGACACCGCACCCACGGCATCTAAGCTCATCGGAATTTCCACGCGTGCGTATGTGAAAACGGGCGCGCAGATCGAGGTGGCGGGTTTTGCCGTGGGAGGGGCGTCCTCGAAACGGTTCCTGATTCGTGCCTCCGGACCGGCATTGGGTATCGTGGCGCCCTACCTTGCGGCCAGCGTGCTTCCCGATCCGATGTTTAACCTCTATGCCATCTCGTCCACGGGGATGCCGACGCTGATCGGGCAGAACGACAATTGGCCTTCGAACCAGACCTATCGCGATGCGTTTACGGCAACGGGCGAGTATCCGTTCCCAGACGGCAGCAAGGATGCTGCGTTGATAGCGACCCTCCAACCGGGATTGTACACGTCGGAAGCGAGTGATGTCGCGGGAGGCGTGGGGATTGCGATAGTCGAAGTCTACGAATATCCATGAGGGCTGACGTAGGGGACAGTGTCCCGTCATCGTGAGGCCGGGGGTTCTTTCGCCAAAACGCCGGCCCGTGAACCTGTGCCGGGTTTTTTGGGGCGAATTTGTGGACTTTATTCATATAGCGCTGACTCAGCGATGGTACAAACGGTCGCGTAAGAGGCTAATCGACAGCTGGGGTGCGCAAATCTCCACTCGTGTCATGGAAGGCTCCCGAGTTCGTATCGCCGTGCGACTGATTGCAGGAGCGTTTGCCGCCATGCTGGCACTCGCGCCATGCGGCGCGCATGCAAAGGGCTATTCGATCCGGTCGTGGAGCACGGGACACGGGTTGGAATCGCGAGGATTTGGGTGCTGTATGGTGAGTCGGGACGGAACGGTGTGGATTGGCGCGATTGGCGGCCTGATCAGGTTCGACGGCGTCGAATTCGACCGAGTAGGCTTCGATCTGGCCAAGGCGTTTTCGGGTGACCGGATAACGGCTTTGTGGGAGGATGGCTCGCAGCGCATCTGGTGCGGCTATGAGACGGGAGATATCGTGGTGTACGACCGTCGCAGTGGAGTGTCGCGGCTCATTCCGCTACGATGGGAGCGTCAGACGATCAGGGCCATACATGCCGACCCGCTTGGAGACATCTGGCTGATTCTGGATGATCACCGGTTGGTGCGCATTCGCGACGGATGGGCGACGCCGTTTACCCCGGGAAGCGAACACAGCGGAGGGTATTTGGGATTCGTGACGACGAGAGCCGGCAAGCTTTTGGCGGAGTATTCAGGCCTGATTTTTGAATGGGAAAAAGGGACTTCGGGAGGTCGCTGGGTTCGCATCGACAAGGGCGACGGTTACGTCTCGTTTGTCGTTGCTAGCAGGAAGGGCGGGACGTGGCTCGTGAACGGCGATATGGCGATCCGAAAGACAGAGGCGGGAGTTGTAGCGGAACTCAGGCGAGTGCCCGTGGCGGGCAACTCGCAAGTGTTGGAAACGGCCTCGGGCAACTTGCTCGTCGCGACGCTGGGAAATGGGATCTATAGCGTCAGCGCCGAGGGACACATCGAGCGGTATGGTCTGAAAGACGGACTATGCTCGAGATGGGTAGTGCAGATGGCGGAAGACAGGTTTGGAAATGTGGTAGCAGTTTCCCCCGATGGGGTATCTGTGCTGGGCGTCAGCGAGGCGCAAACGGTCCCGGGCCTTGGAGAATTGGGAGGGGCGAGACTTACGGGGGTCACGGGGACGCAGGGCGGCGATCTCTGGGTCGGAACGGAGGGGGCTGGCGTGTTCCGTATTCGGGCGGGAAAGGTTCAGCGCTTTGGACTGAAAGATGGGCTCACGAACGAATTCGTCTGGAGCATCCTCGACGAAGGCCAAGCGGGCGTGTGGGTGGGATCTTGGGGCGGAGGGCTGTACCACCGACAGAATGGACACTTTGACCCGGTCGCCAACTCGACCGGGTTCGGGCGGTGGATTGTGACGGCGATTCTCCGGGCGCGTGATGGTTCGTTGTGGATCGGGACCAACGGAGGCATCGGCAATGAGCGGCACGCAACGTGTAACTGGTATTCGAGGAGTGGAGGCGCGAAACTTGCGATCGTCCGCTGCCTGGCTCAGGGTCAGCATGATCGAATTTGGTTTGGCACGTATGGCCAGGGTGCCGGCTATATCGAGGGATCGAAGGTGAAGTTGCTCGATCCCAAGGCGCGGACATCCTGCCTTTTTGCATCGGCGCTGCTCGACGACGGGACTGGTGGCGTCTGGATCGGCAGCTCGGGTGAGGGGTTATATCACTGGAAGGACGGCGTGTGGATGCATATAACCTCCAGCGACGGTCTCCCGAGCAACGACATCTTCCATATCGACGATGACGGACGCGGGCGCCTTTGGTTCACGAGCTCGGCTGGGGTGTATTCCATTCGAAAAAGCGATCTCGATGCCGTCGTGGCGGGCATCAGCACGCGGGTGTTCCCGGTGACGATCAACGGCGACGACGGGCTTCCCTCCAACCAATGCGCCGGAGGCACACTCAACGCGGCGTACATGGATCGGAACGATAAATACTTTGTACCGACCACGGGCGGGCTGGCCGTGATCGACACGCGCAAGATCCATGCCCAATCCCAAGTGTTGTATCCGGAGATCGTAAAGGTCGCGATCGATGATCGGCCCTGCGTCGTCAGTGAAGGCCACCCGCTTGTCGCCAGTCCGCAGACTCAGAGCATCTCGGTGAAGTACACCGCCCCCACGCTGGTTCACCCTGAACTTGTGGAGTTTGCCTATCGTCTGGACGGCGAGGGCAAATCGGGATGGGTGAATTTGGGCCACAGCCGGCATCTGCTTTTGCAGAGGATGTCGCCGGGCGCGCACTGGCTCGAGATCAGCGCGCAAAATCCGAGCTCCAGGACGATGGGGCCTCCCGTGAGGCTAGAGATCATTCAGAAACCCTTTGTCACCGAGACGCTCTGGTTTCGGGGACTGCTGGCGGTGGGTGCAGTGGCGCTCCTGACGTTTCTGGTCTGGATGACGCTGCGGCGCCGATACCTTCGGGTTCATCGGAAACTCGAGTTGGAAACGGCGTTGGAAAAGGAGCGCCGTCGCATCGCGCGAGACATTCACGACGATCTCGGCGCACATCTCGCACAGGTCATGTTGCTTAGCCAGGCCGACGATCCTCGTGGCGATCCCGCGAGCAGGAAGATGCTGTTCGCCCGAATTCACTCGAAGGCCAAGGAAATCACGAAAGCGTTCGATGAACTGGTCTGGGCTGTGAATCCGAGCCACGACACGATCGAAAGCTTTGTGTCGTATGCGATGCGAATCGCCCAGGAGACGATATCGGCGGCGGGCATCCGTTGCCGCCTGCGGATCCCGGAATCCATGCCCCCGATACCCTTTGGGTCGGGGACTCGTCATCACCTGATCCTGTGTATGAAGGAAGCCATCGCCAATGCGCTCAAGCACGCTTCGTGCACCCAAATCGAGGTCAGGCTTGAGATCGAGCAGGGTCGCCTGCGCCTGACGGTCTCGGACGACGGAAGCGGATTTGACGTGGGGCTACGCGCCGAAGAAAACGTCTCTGACGCCGATCATTCCGGGCTATTCAATCTGAATGCGCGGATGCGCGAACTGAACGGAACCATGCACCTCGCATCCACGCCGGGAAAGGGAACCCAGGTCACTTTTGAATGCCCGCTATGAAGACTCTACTTCGAAACACAACTTACCGCAGCCGCGTTGACGACGAGGGGACGATGTCCTCGGGCGGCGACGGCGTCCCAGCCAAAAATACGCGCCTGCGAGTGATGATCGTCGAGGACGATCAAGGTACGCGGGAAGCGGTCTCCAAGTGGATCACGGCCACGGAGGATTTCGAACTTGTCGGCGATTATGCGGACCCTCGGGCAGCCCTGAGGAAGATCGTGAAGAACGCACCGGACGTCGTGCTGGTCGACGTCAACATGCCCGGTCTCTCCGGCATCGATCTGGTCGCAAAGGCGAAGCCGCAGTGTGAACGGACCCAGTTCGTCATGCTGACTGTGTATGGAGATACGGACCACATCTTCCAGGCCTTGGCCGCCGGCGCGTCGGGTTATCTGCTCAAATCGACCCTGCGCGAAGAGCTGGAGGCTGCGATCCGGGAGGTGAGCCATGGCGGCTCTCCTATGACGAGTGACGTCGCGCGAAAGGTGGTGCAGTCGTTTCATCACCCGAGTCCTGCCACGCCACTCAAGTATTCGCTGTCGCAACGGGAGAAGACCGTGCTCGACCGACTTGCGGTGGGATTTCTCTACAAGGAGATCGCGGCGGAGATGGGAGTCAGTGTGACGACGGTCAGCACCTACGTGCGGCGGATTTACGTCAAACTCCAGGTTCGTTCGCGGTCCCAGGCGGTCGCAAAGATTATGATCAAGAAATAGACTGGGAGCATTGTGCGTATTCGGAGACAGCTCATTTGGCAAAAACCCCGCGCCCCCCTAGTGGGCGCGGGGTTCCCTAATAATAAGCCATGAACCGTTACGTAATGGCTTAAAGTGTTCTGCGGGGTTCTAGGACGCGCACGGACTGCGGGCCGTTCAATCGGCGTTCGATCGATCCGCTCCATTAGGCTTCAGACGACATCCGCATGGCAAGGGGGCGCGTGTCGCGAAAAGTAACGACAACGCCGGCCCGGCCGATGTGTCCGATTCGGCTCAAGCGGAAATCCGACGGATCCGAGCGATCGAATCGGATTCACGAAAACGGACGGAGCCTCACTTGTCGCTTCGGAGCACCCGGACAAAACTGGCGCCGTGGGAGGCCACGTTGGCGGTGAAGCCTGTGTCGAAGACGCCGAGATCCTTGCGCAACCACAGATCGCGCACGGCGTGGGCGCCACTCAGGCCGAGCTGGCTCCAGGTCACGGTGACGGGCTGGTCCGTTTCACCGCGATTGAAAAACGCCACCGCGAGCGAACCGTCCGCGAGGGGTTTGCACCAGACTTGGGCGTTGCCCGAGTCGAGCACGCGCCGGGCTCCGGTACCGAGGGAGTCCTGGTTGACACCGAGAACCTCCGGGTTGGTCAGCAGCGCGGTGGTCCAGGCGTTATTGCGGGGGAGATCGGCCCCGACCATCAGCGGCGAGGGAAGAATGGACCACAGGGTGAGCAGCGTCATTTGCTCGGGTTTCGTGAAATTGGTCTCGCGGCCGGGGCCCACGGAATACTCACCGATGTGGCCGAGGGGCAGCATGTCGGCATCCGGCCAGTGTCCGGGTCCGGCGTAGCGTCCCCACGCGGCGCCGCGCCCGAATTGCTCCTCCAACTGGTCCCAGTTGTCCCAGAAATCCCCGGTCACGCGCCATTGGTTGGCGTTGGCGATGAGGTTGGCCGCCTTGTCGATCGGAGCGGCGCCGGGAGAGAGGCTGAGGACGATGGACCGGCCGCAGCGGTCGATCGCGCGCCGAATCGCCTCGATTTCACCTTGGTGATAGGGGGAGGAAATGTCGTCGACCTTCACGAAATCGACGCCCCACGAGGCGTACAGCCTGAAGATGGAGTCGTAATAGGCCTGGCCGGCGGGCGTGTCGCCACGGACTCCATACATATCCTCATTCCAACTACAAGTGTCCTTCCGGTCGGCGGCCTCCGCCGCAGTGTAGGAGGAACCCTCGATCGGGAGATTCGCTTCGACCGCGGGCCTGGGAATCCCGCGCATGATGTGGATGCCGAAACGCAGACCCATCGCGTGAATCCGGTCCGCGATCGGTTTGAAGCCCGCATTGTCGACCGCCGATGGGAAACGATTGGGCGCGGGTAAGAGGCGGCCATAGGAGTCCATCACAAGCGGCTTGCGCTGCGGCGGCCGGGCGCCGGCGACGGGTTCGAACCAGAGGTAGTCGATGACGACATACTGCCAGCCCACTCGCTCCAGGCGGTCGGCGACGGTCCGGGCGGTTTCGAGGACCTGCGCTTCGTTCACGCCACCGCCAAAATTGTCGTAGCTGTTCCAACCCATCGGCGGGGTGAGGGCGAGGGTTGAACCCACGCGGATTAGCAGCGTCCCACGTGCTTCGCCGTGGCGGTTGGTGACGCGCAGCGCCACGGGGTAGTCTCCCGGTTTGGCGACCTCGCCGCGGATCTGGCCAGTCACGGGATCAAGCGAAAGCCCCGGCGGGAGTCCATCGGCCGAATAGTGCAGCGGCATCGCGCCGTCCGCAGAGATGGCGAAGAGAAACGGAGTCCCGGGCCTGATGCCCGCGACGCGGGGTGCATTGATCTCGGGACGCAGCGGCGTGGGATTGCTGGCGATGGCGACCTGCGGACCCAGCTTTTCGGCGTGGGAGCCGATGTTGGCCGGCACGGTTTGCGGTGGCTGCCCGTCAAACTCGATCCTGGCATCCGCCCAGTCGGCGTGATCCTTGTCGGAGCCGTCGCCGGCCTCGGAGACGAGCAGAGTGAGCAGGTGCTCCCCTTCGAGGGCGACGGCGACCTGTCTGGGCGCATCACCGGCGCGCATCACACCGCTGTTCCAGAGAATCCGACGTCCGTCGCCCAATACACGAAATTCGACGCTGCCGTGGCCTTTGCCCACTTCGTCGTCGACACCCACGGTGGCGGTGAAACGTCGGCCCTTTCCATCCAGGCCGATCGCCATCTGGCTGCGGGCATGCAGTCCCAAACCGTGATCGTAGACGCGACCATCCAGCGTAAGGGGATGTCCGTCGCTGGAGCGTCCGATATTTGGATGGCTGAGCCATTGGTCGATCTTGGACAGGTCCAGGGAGGATACCCAGACGGAGTGGTGTGCAGGGGCTGAGAAGGAGCAGGGGAGGATGGCGGCGGCGAGAGTGGCCGCCAGGGCAATGGCTCGAGGTTTCACGGTTTTGGTGATCGGCCGACCGCTGGGATGAGTCAATGTCACCAGGGCGACGCGAGCGGACAATGTGGGTAGCTCGTTTGAACAATCGGTCCCCCTCTGGGATTGGCTTGTCGGGAGGCGACGATTCGGTCCGTAATGTCGCCGGATTTCCACGCGGGCATAGACAGGTCGGGCCGGCGCGGCCTAGCTTGGGGGCGCACCATGATCACTCTGAAATCAATTGCCCTGGGCCTTGGTCTGATGGTTTTGTCGGCACACGCGGCCGACCTCAGTGGAACCTGGAGAATCGACACCGCCAAGCGAGGAGGTGTCGTAACGCACACCTACTTCGTCCTGCAGCAGAAGGGCCGAGTGCTCACTGGAAAAGTGGTCATCAATGGTGCGGTCGACCTGCCGTTGCGTAATCCGAAAATCGAGGGCTCGGATGCCACTTTCAGTATGGATTGGGGCAACTCGTACCGGGTGCATCCGGAAGGCAATACGCTGAAGGTTGCGATCCGCTGGGGCACTACGAAGACGGAGGCCACCGCGATCCGGGTTCCGCAGGCGGAGGCGAATCCTCCACCGTCGCAGATGCTGCCGGCCATGGCCGTGGTTCGTGCGAACGGCCTGGCGGCGACTCCGCCGATGGGCTGGAGCAGCTGGAACCATTTCGGCGACGGCATCGACGACGCAGACGTCCGTGGCATCGCCGACGCGCTCGCGGGCAGCGGTCTCGCGAAGGCGGGATACGTCTACGTCAACATCGACGATGGCTGGGAGGGAGGGCGGGATGCGGCGGGGAATATCGTGCCAAACGCGAAGTTTCCCAACATGAAGGCGCTCGCAGACTACGTCCACAGCCGCGGACTGAAGCTGGGACTTTACTCCTCGCCGGGGCCGCTGACCTGCGGGGGCTATGAAGGAAGCTTTGGGCATGAGGACCAGGACGCCAGGACCTTCGCCTCGTGGGGCGTCGACTATCTCAAGTACGACTGGTGCAGCGCGGCCCGCGTCTACAGCGACGCCGATCTCGAACAGGCCTATCAATGGATGGGGCAGGCGCTGGCACGTTGCGGGCGTCCCATCGTGTACAGTCTGTGCGAATACGGGATGCGGGATGTCTGGACCTGGGGCCCCAGGGTTGGGGCGAATCTCTGGCGCACGGCGGGAGACATCCAGGACAATTGGAGATCGATGTCGGAGATCGGCTTCGACCAGAGCCGCCTGGCTCCGTACGCAGGGCCGGGGCATTGGAACGATCCGGACATGCTGGAGGTTGGAAACGGAGGCATGACCGCGACGGAGTACCGGACGCATTTCAGTCTCTGGTGCATGCTCGCCGCGCCGCTGATCCTCGGCAACGACGTGCGTACCATGGCGCCTGATACGCTTGCGATGCTTTCCAACCGCGAGGTCATCGCAATCGACCAGGATCCGCTTGGCCGGCAGGGCCGGCGCGTGGCGTCATCCGGGGGCATCGAGGTGTGGGCCAAGCCCCTGGCCGACGGTGGCGAGGCGGTGGCGGTGTTCAATCGGAACGACCGCGAGGCGGCGGGATCCTTTACCTGGGCGCAGGTCGGCTTCGCCGCGCGACCCGGGCATGTGCGCGACCTTTGGGCGAAACGCGACCTCGCACCTGCGGGCGAAGGTTTGGCTCAACGCATCCCCGCGCACGGCATGTGGATGCTGCGGCTCGGCCGCTGAGCGCGGATACGCCGCTGGCCCATCCGAAGCAGGGCGCTGGGCTCCCTAGTCGGACGCCGGCGACGCCACCTGACGGAGCGCGGACCAATTTGCTGGCATCGCGCCGAACGGTCGCCCAATCATCCCACCGGCCGCCGAAGCCGGCACGAAGCACCCGCCCGTGAGGCGGCGGCCCTTCCCAACTTCACCTCCACGATGTCCACTCCCATCGATCCCCGCGAAGCCCTGGTCGCCACCATGCAGCGCATCTACCAGTACCGCATGACGACCACATCGGGCGGAAACCTCTCCATCCGCGAACCCTCCGGCGACATTTGGATCACGCCGGCTAGGGTCGACAAGGGCGCGCTGGTGCCCGCCGACATCGTACGAGTGAGGGACGACGGCAGATTGGAGGGACGACACCCCCCGTCATCGGAACTGCCGTTCCACAGGGAGATCTATCGTCGGCGACCGGACTTTGGCGCGATCGTGCATGCGCATCCCGGAGCCCTCGTGGCGTTTTCGATTTGTAGACAACTGCCGGATACGCGCCTGCAATCGCACGTGCACCAGGTCTGCGGCCGGGTGGCGATGGCCCCCTATGCCTGTCCGGGCACCCAGGCCCTCGGGGACAATATCGCGGCGACCTTCGAGCAGGGGGCCGACTGCGTGCTGCTGGAGAATCACGGCGTGGTGATCGGCGGGAGCGACCTGAAGGACGCCTTCCAGCGGTTTGAAACGCTCGAGTTTGCGGCGCAGACACTCGTCCGTGCTGCGATGCTCGGGCCGAAGCGGGTGCTGACTCCGGAGGCGCTGGCGATCGACACCATGCCGCACTTTGACGAACTTCCCGCGCGGCAGGAATCGCGACGGGAGCCGGAGTTGCGTGCGGCGATCTGCTCCTTTGTCCATCGCGCCTACCGGCAGCGCCTGCTGATCAGCACGGCGGGTGCATTTTCGGCACGCCTCGAGGGTACGGAGTTTCTTATCACCCCCCGGCGCAGGGATCGGTTGGAGGTCCAACCCGATGGCCTCGTGAGGGTGAGCGGTCGGGCCTGCGTGGCGGACCTGCAGCCGAGCCGATCGGCGAGTCTGCATGCGGCCATCTACGCCCGTATCCCCGGCGTGGGGGCCGTCATCAATGCGCAGCCGGCGCATGCGTCTGCGTTCTGCGTCACGGACGCGATCTTGAGCACGCACACCATTCCGGAGAGTTACGTCGTGTTGAACAACCCCCCGAAGCTCCCCTTCCTTCGCATCGTCGAGGACGCGGAATCGATCGCCGGACAACTGTCGCTTGAGAAGACGCCGGTGCTGCTCATTGAGAACGAAGGAGCCGTGGTCATCGGACGCACTCCGCTCGAGGCCTTCGACCGCCTTGAAGTGCTGGAGGCGACTGCGGAAGCGCTCCTGCTCGCGCGGCCCCTGGGGAAAATCGTGCCCATGGGGGCGGCGGCCATCGACGAGCTTCGGCGCGTCTTCAAGCTCGCCTGAAATCGCGCGGCCGGCGCTTCTGGGATTGATTCCGCCAGAGCACCGCGACCATTGTCCCGGGCCATGCGTGTTCCCCTCCACATCGTCGAACGCCGCCGAGGACGCTTGCGCGACCTCATCCGCACCGATGGGTTTCTGCCGGTGGCTGAACTCAGCCGGCGACTTGGGGTTTCGGAGGTGACGGTGCGGCGGGACCTGACGGCAGTGGCTGCGGACGGGCAGATCACCCGCACGCGCGGGGGTGCGCTGGCGGATTACAACACGACCTTCGCCTCGCTCGGACAACGTGCGCACCGCGCACGTTCGGCGAAGGGGCGAATAGCGCAGGCCGCGTTGACGCACCTGCCTTCCAGCGGGGTGGTCTTTCTCGACGCCGGCACGACGGTTCAGGCGCTCGCTCGCCAACTGCTCCGCCGGCGCACGAGCGGGGAACTCACGATCGTGACCAACAGCCTGCCCGTGGCGAGCATCCTGGGCGGCGCCCGCGGCATCGAGCTGCACGTGCTCGGCGGACTCTTCCTCCACCGCCAGGCGGTCCTGCTCGGCCCCGAGTCCGTGCGCGCGCTCGCCGACTGGAAGTTCGACGCCTCGTTTCTGGGTGGAGAGGGGATGGACGCCGAGGGGATCACCAACTCCCACGCGAACCTCGCGCTCTTCCAACAGGCTGTGCTTCGCAGGTCGGCCGAGACCCTCTTCTGCCTGGATGCGACGAAGCTGTCGCGAGCCACCCCACATCGGGTGACAGGCTGGGACGGCCCGCTCACGCTCGTGACGGATGCCGCGCCGGCAGCCCTAGCGGGCGCCGGGATCAGCCTACCTTCCAGGAAGCTGATCGTGGCCCGCTGAGCGGGCCGGCCGGAGCGTCCAAAAACGAAAGAGATTCCGGTTGACTGGCCTGTTTTTATATGATCGAAACAGATCATATAACTAAAACCGCCCGCTGGTTTCGGCCTTCCGTATCCGCCGTGCGGCTTTCCCTGAGACGACGATGTCCCAAACCCCTTCCACCCCCCATCGCGCAGAGGTCGAGCATGTTGTCAGGCGGCTGTTGTACCAGCGCCTCAACCGTCCGGCTCCGCGTTCAGCGCTCTCGCCTCATCCGCTGGTGGTCAACGTCAGCGCCCGCCACTGCCACCTCACGGCGCAGGCGGTGGAGACGCTGTTTGGCAAGGGGCACGTGCTTCATCCCAGGAAGGCCCTGTATCAAGGCGGACAGTACGCCGCCGAGGAGGCCGTCACCCTGATCGGTCCGCGCAGCCGGATGATCTCCAATCTTCGCATCCTCGGACCCTGCCGCGACATCAACCAGGTGGAGCTGGCGTTTACGGACGCGATTTCCCTGGGCTTCGACGTTCCGGTGCGCGCGTCGGGCGATATCAAGGATACGCCCGGTTGCATGCTGATGGGTCCGGCGGGATTCCTGGAGCTTCCACAGGGCGTGATCCGCGCCGCTCCGCACGTGCACATGCACCCCGACGACGCAGCCTTTTACGGGGTCAAGGCCGGCGCCTACATGAAGTTGAGGATCGGTGGTCCGTGCGCGATGACCTTCGACCGCCTGCTGGCCCGCGTCTCCCCGGATTTCAAACTCGAGGTGCACATCGATACCGACGAGGGCAACGCCTGCGGCCTGGAGGCCGGCGTTTACTGCGAACTTCTGCCGTAAGGCTACCCCCTTTGCCCGTTCCTTTTCCAACCATCCATAACTCATCCACAACTCAAAACTCCCATGAATGAATCTCTCGGAATGATAGAGACCAAGGGCTACGTCGGCTCCGTTGAGGCCAGCGACGCCATGGTCAAGGCGGCTGGCGTGACGCTGGCCCGCCAGATCCAAATCGGCGGCGGCCTGGTGACGGTCATCGTCAAGGGCGACATCGGCAGCGTGAAGGCAGCGGTGGAAGCCGGCGCCGATGCGGCCAAACGCGTGGGCGAGCTCGTCTGCGCTCACGTCATCGCCCGTCCCCACGCCGAACTGCTCAAGGCGTTTTCGCTCTGATCCCCCAACCCTCGAATCCTCTTTTCCCATGGCACAAGAAGCTCTCGGAATGATTGAAACCAAAGGCCTGTGCGCTCTGCTCGAGGCCTCCGACGCCGCCCTAAAGGCGGCCAACGTGACGATGACGGGCTATGAGGCCATCGGCTCGGGCAATGTGGCCGCGTTTTTCCGCGGTGACGTCGCCTCGCTGAAGGCCGCCATCGATGCCGGCGCCGAAGCGGCCAAGCGCGTCGGCGACGTGGTCGCGGTGCAGGTGATCCCGCGCCCGCACGAAGACCTCGCCGGTCTCGGCAAGTGGGCCGCGTCCTGAATCGCGTCCATCCGATCTCCAGCGCCGTGTCGTAGCCGGAAAACGGTTACGACGGCGCGCCCAACCCATCCCATGCAGATTCTGGTCGCAAACCTGGGCTCCACTTCGTTCAAGTACCGGCTGTTCGCTCTCGAAGGCGACCAGCCCCGGTTGCTGACGCGGGGCGGAAGCGAGCGGGTGACGGACTACGGCGCCGCGATCAGCCGCGCCCTGACCGAGCTTTCGGAGGACGGCCATCTGCGCGACGCCTCCGATCTCGCGGGCGTGGGTTTCAAGACAGTCCTGGGTGGCGAGATTTCGGGCTGCGTCTTCGCGGACGAGTCCGTGGAGCAGGCGCTGCGCGATACGGCCGACCTGGCTCCCGCCCACAATCCTCCCTATGCCGAGGGACTGCGGATTTTCCGCGAACGCCTCCCGGGCGTCCCGCGTATCGCCCTGTTCGAGACGGCCTTTTACCAGTGGATTTCCGACGCCGCACGACGGTATGCGGTGCCCGAGGCATGGTTCAAGGCGGGCATCCGGCGCTACGGTTTCCACGGGGCGAGCCACAAATTCGTGGCGGAACGCTCCTCCGAGCTGCTGGGTCGGCAGGATGTCGCGGACGTGGCGAAGCGACTTTATCTCGACGGTCCCAAGGAGGTCGCGGGTGCACCGCTGCGCGTGATATCCTGCCACCTAGGCGGGTCGAGTTCCGTGACGGCTATACGCAACGGCGTCGCCATCGGCACGAGCATGGGTCTCAGCCCCCAGTCGGGCCTGCCTCAGAGCAACCGTGTGGGCGACCTCGACTCCGCAGCGATTCCCTGCGCGATTCGCAGGCTGGGCCTCACCCTTGAGCAGACGGAGAAACAGCTCGTCAAGGAAAGCGGCCTGCTCGGACTTTCCGGCGTGAGCAACGACCTGCGCGACATCAAGGCCGCAGCCGATGCCGGCAATCCGGGCGCGCAGCGGGCCATCGATGTCTTTGTGCACAGCATCCGGCATTGGATCGGCGCCTTCTGGCTCGAACTCGGCGGATGCGACGCCCTGGTCTTCACGGCGGGCATCGGCGAAAACAACCCGTGGCTTCGCGAGGCGGTCTGCGCGGGACTTTCGGGGCTCGGGCTCCAGATTTCCCCTGCCCGCAATACGACGGCGCCAGCCGAGATCAATCTCGCGGCCTCGGACTCGGCGACGCGCGTGCTCGTGATTCCCGCGAACGAGGAACTCGTGGTCGCCCGCGAGGCGGCCCGCCTGCTCGGCTCGCTCAAGCCAGTCTCCTGATTTTTTCAAACCCATCCCAACACCCTCAACGCTCAAATTCATATGGCACAATCCGCTCTTGGTCTTCTCGAAACGCGTGGTCTCACGGCGCTCGTTGCCGGCACCGACGCCATGCTCAAGTCCGCCAACGTCTCGCTCGTGGGCCCGATGAAACAGGTCGGCAACGCGATGGTGACCGCCATCGTGGTGGGCGACGTGGCCGCCGTGAAGGCCGCCACGGAAGCCGGTGCCGCCGCGGCCCGCGTCTATGGCGAGGTCCTCACGGTCCAGGTGATCGCCCGTCCCCACGAGGACATCGCCGCGATTCTCCCGAAGGCTCCCGCCCCGGCCAAGAAATAACGCCCGCGCGAACCCCGTCCGGCGGATGCCGCATCCGCGCGTCCGCCGGGGTGTTCCGTCCGATCGCGGGTCCGTCCGCGTTTCGTTGCCCTTCGCAAGCAAAATTCCAACACGCTGCCCGCCATGTTCCTTGCCCGCGTCATAGGCTCCGTGGTCTCGTCCAAGAAGGACGAGTCCATGCACGGCCGAAAGCTCCTCCTGCTTCGCCCGATGCTCGTCGACGAGGCGACCCCGTCGAAGTTCCGCGCCGGTACCAACACGATCGTCGCCGTGGACGCCCTCGGGGCCGGCATCGGCGATCTGGTGCTGTTCTGCCAGGGTAGCTCGGCCCGCCAGGCCGGAGGCATGAAATCCCTTCCCATCGACGCCGCCGTCATCGGCCTGGTCGATTCCGTCGAGGTGCTCGGCAAGCGCCTCGACTAACCTCCTTTCCCACCGTCCATGTCCTCCGCTCCCGCAATCGACGAGGCACTGGTGCGCAGTGTCGTCGAGCAAGTCGTCAAGGCCTTCGGCCGCGGCCTCCCCTCGTCGCCCGCGCCCGCCGTCGTCAGCTCCAGCCGCCGTCCCGGCGTCTTTGCCGACGCACTGTCGGCCTGCGCCGCCGCTCACGCGGCCTATCTCCAGCTCGCGTCCAAGGGCGTAGCCGCGCGGGCCAAGGTGGTCGAGATCGTGAAAACCCTCGCCTCCCAGAACGCGGAGGAGTGGGGCAGGTTCGAATTTGCCGAGACCAAGATCGGGCGCCTCGACCACAAGATCGAGAAGCTGCAGATCGTGAAACTCGTCCCCGGCGTCGAGTGGCTTCACCCGGACGCGCGCAGTGGCGATCACGGTATCACGCTGGAAGAATACACGCCCTTCGGCGTGATCGGCGCGATCCTGCCGATGACGCATTCGATCCCGACGCTCTCGGGCAACATCATCAACATCGTCGCCGCGGGCAATTCAGTGGTGTTCAACCCGCACCCGGGTGGCGCGCGCTCCGCGGCGCTGGCCGTGGCGGCCTACAACGAGGCGATCAAGGCCGCGATCGGCATCGAGAACCTCGTATGCACGATCGAGCAGCCCTCCCTCGAATCCTTTGATGCGCTGTGCAAGGCCCCCGAGGTCCGCGTGATCTGCGTCACCGGTGGCCCTGCAGTCGTCGCGGCCGCGATGAAATCCGGCAAACGCGCGATCTGCGCCGGCCCGGGCAATCCGCCGGTGCTCGTGGACGGCACCGGCTGCCTCGACAAGGCCGCGCGCGATATCATCCAGGGTGGCGCCTACGACAACAACCTGCTTTGCGTCGGCGAAAAGGAGGTCTTCGTCCTCGATTCGGTTGCGGACAAGCTGATGGCGGCGTTCTCCCGCAACGGCGGCCATGCGCTCAATGCGACCCAGCTGGCGCGCCTCACTTCAGTTGCCTTTTCGACCAAGGCCGACGCCGGCGGCTGCTCGCACCCGGTACTCAACCGCAGCTTCGTGGGGGTCGACGCCGAAGTGCTTGCCCAACACGCGGGAGCCAACGCCCCCGCGGGCACGCAGCTCCTCTTTGCGGAAACGGACGCCGACCACCCCTTCGTGATCGAGGAACAGATGATGCCCATGATCCCGATCGTGCGCGTGAAATCCGTCGAGGAAGGCATCGCCGCGGCGATCCGCGCCGAACACGGCTACAAACACTCGGCGATGATCCACTCCCTGAATGTGGAGCACATGACGATGATGGCCCGCGCTCTGGACACCACGGTGTTCGTGAAAAACGGACCCTGCGTGGCGGGCCTCGGCCTGGGCGGCGAGGGCTACCTCAGCTACTCCATCGCAACGACGACCGGCGAGGGCATCACGACCCCCAAAACCTTCACCCGCACGCGCCGCTGCGTGATGGTCGACAACCTTCGCATCTACTAAGCCATGGTCCACGCCCGCATCGACGGCACCATCGTGGCGGCGGCCTGCCACAAAAGCATGGAAGGCCACCGCACCGTGATCTGCCAACCGCTCGGTGCGGACGGCAGTGACGATGGCGCGCCGGTCCTGGCGATCGATCCTCTCGGCGCGGGCCTCCATCAGCTCGTGATTCTCTCGACGGACGGTTCCGCGACCCGCGACTACGTAGGCGATCCAAAATCGCCGCTGCGCAACCTCATCCTCGGCATCGTCGACTCGGCGCAAACCTGAGCCCACCCCCATGCGCCTCGGAACTGTAATCGGCCGCGTCACTCTCACGATCAAGGAGCCCGTCTATTCCGGCGGCTGTCTGCTGATCGTGCAGCCATTCTCGCGCGAGCAATTTGCCGGTGCGCCGAAGCGGCCGCTCGCCAAGGGCTCGAGCGTCGTGGTGTACGACGAACTCGGCGCGGACGAAGGCAGCATCGTCGGGTTCACCGAGGGCGCCGAAGCTTCGCAACCCTTCGAGGGCGCCGCCCCCGTCGACGCCTACGTGGCGTGCATCGTCACACAGATCAATTATCAGCCCCCGCGCTGATCCTTCCTTTCATAGACCCTCAACTCCGAACTTTCATGCCTCAAGTCCTCACAGCCCGAGAAGTCGAGAGCCTCATTCGCTCCGGTCAGCCCATCCCGGAGGGCGTGCTGCTCACGCCCTCGGCGCGCGATGTGCTCGCCGACCTTAAACGCGCTCCGCAGCTGAACCCGGTCGCGGTCGTCGCGCCCGTTCAGACGGCCGCCGTCACGGTGGCTCCCGCCGTTGCGATGGCGACCGGCCCGATCGTGCCCGACTACGAATACAAATGGACGCCCGGGTCGGACCCGAAGACGCCCGCCGAGATCGAGCGCTTCTTCAACTCGCCACAGATTCACGAGCTCAAGCGCCGCATCTGCGACATGGGTCGCCGGCTCTGGCTGAAGGACTACACCGACGGCAACGGCGGCAACATCACCGTCCGCGTCGGCGACAATCTCGTGCTCTGCACGCCCACGCTCATCTGCAAAGGGTTCATGACTCCCGAGGACATGGCGCTCATCGACCTCGACGGCCGCCAGCTGGCGGGCACCCGCAAGCGCACGAGCGAGGCGATGACCCACCTGGGCATCATGAAGCGCCAGCCCGCGGCCAAGGCCTGCGTGCACGCGCACCCGCCGCACGCCACCGCCTTCGCCATCACCAACGCCACCATTCCCTCCTGCCTCATCCCCGAGGCGGAAGTTTTCCTCGGTAAGATCGGCGTCGCTCAGTACCAGACGCCCGGCACGCCCGAGAACGCGGAGGAAGTCGGCCGCATCGGCGTGGACCATCAGGCCATCCTGATGCAGAACCACGGCGTCATCGTGTGGGGCAAGGACGTCGAGGACGCGTATTGGAAGATGGAGAACATCGACGCCTATTGCCGCACCGTCGCGATCGCCGCTGGGTTGGGATCGGGACTTCACCGTTTTGGCACGGACAAGCTCAAGGATCTCATCAACCTGCGCGTGAAGCTCGGCATGCCCGATCCGCGCGTGGGCCTGAAGGAATGCGAGCTCTGCGACAGCAATGATTTCCGCGCGCCGGTGGTCTGCGAGTCCCCTGCCGCGCCCGCCTCGGCACCCGCTGCCGAGGCCGCTCCCGATCCGACGATGGAGACGCTCGTGCAGAAGATCACCGACGAGATTCTCCGGCAGCTCGCCGGGAAATGACACGCCGAATCCGGCTCCCCCAACCAACACCGAATCCCTTTCACCCGTGAAAATCACCATCATCGGCGGCGGCGGCCGCGTGGGATCCAACGCCGCGTTCGCGCTCCAGTGCGCCGGCATTGTCTCGGAAATCCAATTACTCGACGCCAACGCCGACATGGCGGCCGGCGAGGCGCTCGATCTGCTTCACGGCGCGTCGGTCGCCGGCGACCAGCGCATCTATGCGGGCGATTACGCCCGCGCCATCGACAGCGATGTGTTCCTGATCACCGCGGGGCTTCGGCGAAAGCCCGACGAATCCCGCCTGGACCTCATCAACCGCAACGTGGCGCTGTTCGATCAGATCGTGACCTCGATCAAGATCGCCGGCTTCCGCAAGGACGCGCTGGTTTTTGTCGTCTCGAACCCCGTCGATATCCTGACGCAGCTCGCAATCGTGCGGCTTGGGTTGCCCTGGAATCAGGTGCTCGGGCTCGGCACCATGCTCGACACCGCCCGCTTCCGCTCGCTGATCGCCGACTCCCTGAAGCTCGCGCCGACGCAGGTGAAGGCCCTGATCCTCGGCGAGCACGGCGACACGATGGTGCCGGTGTGGTCGAGCGCCACGGCGGCGGGTCTGCCGTTGGACAAATTTCCCGGGGTCTCGGCGTCCTTCCAGTCCGAGGTGTTTGACCGGACAAAGACCAGCGGCGCCGAAGTCATCCGCCGGAAGGGTGGGGCAGGCTGGGCGGTCGCCGTGTCGATCGCCGAGGTCGTGCACGCCATTGCACTGGACCGTCGTCAGCTGCTTCCGGTGTCCTCGCTTCAGCAGGGCAAGTACGGCCTGCGCGACGTGTCGATCAGCGTTCCCACCGTGGTGGGCCGGGCCGGTGTGCTCGCCCAGCTCGAGATTCCCCTCTGGCCCAAGGAACACCAGGGCCTCCAGGCCAGCGCGCGTGCGCTGCAGGAGATCTGGTCCAAGGTGAAACCCCGGGCTTGAGACGGCGGCGATTCTCGACCTGGATTTTCCCATGAGCAAACCCCTGCATTGCGCAGCTGTCGACCTGGGTGCGACGAGCGGGCGGGTGATCGTCGGCACCTGGAACGGACAGAAACTTTCGCTCACCGAAGTCCGCCGCTTCGCCAATCAGTTTCGCCCTTTCGCCGGGCATGATTATTGGGACCTGCCTTACCTCTGGGGCGAGGTGCGCGAAGGCCTGATCGAGGCGAAGCGGCGCTTTCCGACGCTCGCCTCGGTGGGCGTCGACACCTGGGCTGTAGACCACGCGCTCGTCGACAGGCGGGGACGCCCGGTCTTCCCGGTTCATGCGTACCGCGACTCCCGCACGGCCGCCTTCTCGGCTCGTCTGGGGAAGAGCGGCATCAAGCGCGTCTACGGCCTCACGGGCGTTCCCAATTATCCTTACAACACCAGTCTCCAATTAGTGGAGACGCTGAACGCCTGCCCCGGGATGGCCGAGGTCGCGGAGCGCTGCCTCTTCCTGCCCGACTATTTCAATTTCCTGCTCTCGGGCCGGATGGAGAACGAACTCTCCATCGCGAGCCACTCCCAGCTGCTCGACGTGCATGGCACCGACTGGTCGAAGGAAGCCCTGGATTATTTCGGGATCCCCGCGAAATGGTTCACCAAGCCCGCGGTCTCTCCGAAACGTCTGGGACCGGTCACGGGCGTGGCGGAGTTGAAGGGGGTCCAATCGATCCTCGTCCCCGGCCACGATACGGCCTGTGCGTTTGCGGCCATGCCGGCGTCGGCCGATGGGACGGACCTCTATTTGAGTTCGGGCACCTGGTCGCTGCTCGGCTTCGAAAGCCCGGCCCCCGTGCTCGGTCCGAAGGCGCTCAGCTCCCGCATTTCAAACGAACGCATGGGCGACGGCAGCTATCGCCCGCTGCGTTCCTGTCTCGGACTGTGGCTGCTCGAGCAGACCCTGAAGACCTTCGAAAAAAAACCGACCGGACGGCGGGAATGGCTCCAACTGGACCGCGAGGCGGAGGTCAAACCCGCCCCGGCGATGCTTCTGGACGTGACCGACAGCTCCCTCTTCAGCCCGCCGGACATGCGGGTGGCGGTGGACGCCCAGCTACGCAGCCGCGGAGCGAAGCCGCCCAAGGACCTTGCCGGTTACGTGCGCCTGATTTGCGACTCCCTCGGACGCGGGCATGCAGACGCCGTGAAAACCTTCGAGCAGCTGTCCGGACGTCGCTTCGAGCGCATCCTCATCGTCGGAGGTGGCTCCAAGAGCCGGCCCCTGTGCCAGGCGACGGCCAATGCCGCCGGCCTGCCGGTCGTGTCCTTCGCCCTGGAAGGCTCCGCGGTGGGCAACATCGCCAGCCAACTCGTCACCCTCGGTGCGGTGGAGAATCTCGCGGCGTTCCGCGAGCGTCTTGCCCGCAGTCTCCAACAAACGGTTTACAGTCCGAATGCGTGAGCCTCGCACCGTCGCCCTGCCAGGGATTTGATGCACGCTTTACCCGCCATGCCCTCCGAAAAACAAATCTCGTCCGCCTACCGTCTCGCCCGCGCCGCCTACGCCGATTATGGCGTCGACACCGAGGCCGCCCTCGCGAAGGCGCTCTCGATTCCGATCTCGCTGCACTGCTGGCAGGCGGACGACGTCCGCGGCCTGGAGACGCCGAAAGAAGGGCTCGATTCGGGTGGCATCATGGCGACAGGCGGCTACCCCGGCCGTGCACGCAACGGCGACGAGATGCGCGCCGACCTCGACGTCGTGCTCAAGCTCCTCCCGGGCCGGCAACGGCTGAACCTGCACGCCTTCTATGCCGAAACCGGTGCGAAGGTCGTCGACCGCGATGCGCTCGAGCCCGAGCACTTCTCCCGCTGGCTCGCCTGGGCGAAGGAGCGGCACGTCGGTCTGGATTTCAACCCGACCTATTTCGCCCACTTGATGGCCACCTCGGGCTTCACACTTTCGTCCCCCGACAAGGCCGTGCGCCGCTTCTGGATCGACCACGGCAAGGCCTGCCGCCGGATCGCAGAACATTTCTCCAAAAAACTCGGCTCGCCGTGCGTCCATAATCACTGGATACCGGACGGCGCCAAGGACGCTCCGGCCGATCGCTGGGCGCCGCGCGCGAGGCTCGTCGAGTCCTTCGACACGATCTTCGCCGACAAGAGCGTCAGCCGAAAGCACTGCGTCGACGCTGTGGAGGGCAAACTCTTCGGCCTCGGCAGCGAGGACTACGTGGTCGGCTCCCAGGAATTCTATTCCAGCTACGCGCAGAGCCGGGGACTCGTCCTCTGCCTCGATCTCGGACACTACCATCCGACTGAATCCGTCGCCGACAAGGTCTCGGCGCTGATGCAGTTTCACCCGCGCATCCTTCTTCACACCAGCCGTCCAGTGCGCTGGGATAGCGACCACGTGGTGATCCTCGACGATCCCGTGCGTTCGCTCTTCCTCGAGATCGCGCGCGGCGCCGCCTGGGACCGCGTCTTCGTGGCGCTGGACTTCTTCGACGCCTCCATCAACCGGCTCGCTGCTTACGTCATCGGGGCGCGCGCCACACGGCAGGCCATCCTGCTCGGCCTGCTCGATCCCTCGAAGCCGTTGGGCCAGGCCGAGGCGGCCGGCCGCGGCCACGAACGGCTCGCCCTGATGGAACAGGCCAAGGCTCTGCCCTGGGGCGCGGTCTGGGACGAGCTCTGTGCTCGCGCCGATGTTCCGGTGCGTTCCAATTGGCTCGCGACCGTAGCCCGCCACGAGCGCGACACGCTTTCAAAACGCTGATGGCTTCCGACCGGCAACTTCCCCGCGCCGACCGGCGTGTGATGCTGATGGCGACCTGCCTGTGCGACGCGTTCTACGCGGATGCCGCCCGCGCGACGGTTGAGGTGCTCGAGCATCTCGGTTGCACGGTCGAGTTCCCTGAAGGCCAGACCTGCTGCGGCCAGCCTGCCTTCAACGGCGGCGACTGGGATGCCTCTCGCCAGGTGGTGCGCCACGCGGTGAAGACATTCGCGGGCGACCTGCCCGTCATCGTGCCCTCGGGTTCGTGCGCTGCCATGCTCACGCACGGCACGGCGCTGGAGTTCGAGAAGGAGGCTGATCTCGGCGAGGTGCGGCAACTTGGCCGGCGCACCTGGGAGTTGGCGGATTTCATTGTGAACGGCCTCGGCGTGAAAACCTGGCCCGGACGTTATGAGGGGCGGATCGCGTTTCACCGGTCCTGCCACTGTCGCGGCTCGGAGACGGTCCCCGCTGCGCTCGCGCTGCTCTCATCGATAGCCGGCGCCAGCGTTGCGCCCTTCGGCGAATCCGACCAGTGCTGCGGCTTTGGAGGCACCTTTTCTGTCAGCTTCCCGCACATCTCCTCGGCCATGGGCACGCTCAAGCTCGAACACATCCGTGCCTCCGCGCCCGACGTCCTGGTGTCGGTCGACATGAGCTGCCTCATGCACATGGCTGGCCTCGCCGAAAAGGCGGGCCAGCCGATCCGCACCCAGCATGTCGCGCAAGTGCTGCGAGATGCGCTCCGGAACGAAAATCTTCTCTGATCCGTCATGGCACGCCAGCCCATCGACCAGTTTGTTGAAGGCATTTCTGCCGAGAAACGCGCCTCGGTCTACCTCGGCACGAAGGTGACGCACGAGAAGCGCGACAAGCTGCTGCACGACCACTACGCGGATCCCGACGCGCTGCGGCGCCTGGCCGGTGAGATCAAGCAGCATGTCGTCGAAAATCTGGATACCTACCTCCCGAAGGTGGAGGCGAAGCTGCAGTCCAACGGGGTGAAGGTTCACTGGGCCTCCACGGCCGAGGAGGCCTGCGCCGCCGTCCACGGGATCATGAAGGCAAGGGGGGCGACCAAACTCGTGAAGGCGAAGACGATGGTGAGCGAGGAAATCGGCCTGGCCGATTACCTCGAGCATCGCGGTATCGAGGCCCTGGAGACGGATCTTGGCGAGTTCATCGTCCAGATCGACCACGATCACCCGAGCCACATCGTCCGTCCGATCATTCACAAGAGCAGGAAAGAGATAGCGACGAGCTTCGAGCGTGAGGGACTCGGCGCCTACAACGACGACCCGGAGACGATCACTCGCCGCGCGCGGGCCTTCCTGCGGAAGAAATTCCTTCAAGCCGATGTGGGCCTCACGGGGGCTAATTTCGTCTCCGTGGAGAGCGGTCGACTGGTGATCGTGACCAACGAGGGAAACTCGCGTTTCTCGCTCGCCGCCACGAAATGCCACATTGCGCTGGTCGGCATCGAGAAGCTGGTGCCGCGCGACCGCGACCTCGGCCTTTTCCTCAACCTGCTCGCTCGCTCGGCGACGGCCCAGCAGCTCACGGTTTATACCGAATTCATCTCTGGGCCAAAGGCGGCCGCGCAGCCCGACGGCCCCGAGGAGATGCACGTCATCTTCGTCGACAACCGACGCACGGAAGTGCTGGCCAGCGAGTGCCGGGAAATCCTGCGCTGCATCCGTTGCGGCGCCTGCCTGAACGTCTGCCCGGTCTACCGGCAGGTGAGCGGCCATGCCTATCGCAGCGTGTATCCGGGGCCTGTGGGCGCCGTGCTCTCGCCGCTGCTCGAGGGCGACAAGTTTGCGGACAAGGCGGATCTCCCCAAGGCTTCGTCGCTGTGCGGCGCGTGCAACGAGGTGTGTCCGGTGAATATTCCGATTCCCGACCTGCTGCTGCGCCTGCGCAACAAGGGCAAACGCGAGCATGCTCCGCTGGCGGAGGCGGGCTCGCCTCCGATGGGTGCGTGGGCCCTGATGGCGTCGAGCCCAGCTGCCTGGAAGACCGCGTTGGTGGCCGGCAAACTGATGAATGTCCTGCCGAAAACGTGGATACCGATTCCAGCGATGAAAGCCTGGACGGACACGCGCACGCTGCCCGAATGGCGCGGCGGCGAATTTAGGAAATGGCTCAGGCAACGCCCGAGGAAGGCCGACGGTACCAAGGGCAGCCCCCAGTCACACACGCCATGAGTTCATCCCGCGACATCATCCTCGAACGCGTGCGCGAGGCGCTCGCTCCGCTCCCAAAGAGGGCACCTTTGCCGGAGTGGGACCTCTCCCGTGCGCGATCGGCAGTCGCTCCGGCAGGTGCGGATCTGTGGCCCGCCTTTGCGGCGCGCCTGCGAGCGGTGAATGGAACGCCCGTCGCCTCGCCGGACGAATTGGTTGCTCTGCTGGGGGCCAAGGGCTGGCACCACGGATACTGCGACCCGGCGCTCTGGCCGGCGCTCAAGGCGGCGTTTCCGGCGACGTTTACCGTTGAGACGGCCTTCGACCGCGAGCGTGTGGACGATTATCAGTTTGGAATCACGTCGGCGGTCGGTGCGATTGCGGAGACAGGAACGATCGTACTCAACGACCGCGGCACCACGACGCGTCTGGCGGCCCTGGCGCCGTGGGTGCACGTGGCGGCGATCCGGCGGGAAAACATCGTGCCGGATCTCGCGTCGGCGCTCGCGGTGCTTGGCGACGATCCGAACGTGATTTGGGTGACCGGCCCCTCGAAGACTGCGGACGTGGAGGGCATTCTGATCGAGGGTGTTCACGGCCCGGGCCTGCAAGTGGCCCTGCTGCTTGATTGAGGCGGCCAGACCGAGGCATCGCGTCCGATATTCGCTAGAGAACGAGAGGGGCGAGCGATCTGGCCCAGTCCCCTCCTTTCAAAGGGACAGGCAAAAAAAGGTAGACGTTGGCCAACAAAAAGGGCAAAAGGATTTAATGCGGACGGCACGAATCAAAGTGGATGCAGGA
>JAJXYI010000532.1 GCA_021780625.1 bacterium
GCTCGACGTGTCCAATTTCATCGTCGACAGCGGCGTCACCCTCTCGATCACCAACTGGGTCAATTCCGTGGACCATTTCTACGTGACCAACTGGTCCGGAGCCACGATTGACGTCATGGGCGTCGCGCCGACAAATCAGGTCGCCTTCAATGGCTATAGCGGTAACGACACCGTCTGGACCTCCTTCACCGCCTACCCCGAAGTCCGCCTCAACGTGCCCGAGCCCTCCACCTACGGAGCCATCTTCTCGCTGCTCTCGCTCGGCGCGTTCTACTTCGTCCGCCGTCGCCAGCGGCGCGCGCATTGAGCCGCCCCGCACGGAGGCGGGCGAAAACACGGTGTTGAAAACCGCCGACTCCCGGACATGGTGGCGCCGTGGACGCAAATTCCGCCAAAAATCTTTCCTTCGAGGAGTCTCTGGCCCGGCTGGAGAAGATCGTGGACTCCATGGAGTCGGGCGACGTCCCCCTTGCCGAATTACTCTCCAAGTTCGAGGAAGGCAACCGGTTGCTACAGGCCTGCGAGGCTCGACTCAAGGAGGCCGAGCTCAGGATCGAGCAACTCAAGAAGCAGGGGGGCGCGCCGGCCCTGGCCCGCTTCGAACCCGAGAAAGACGACGCTTCCTGAGCTGCGACAGTCGGAGGCCGGCGTTACCGTCCTTCGCTTTTCTTTCTTCACCCGGGTCTCCGTTTAGCGCTACCTCCTCCTTTTTCGACCTCTCGCGATGTCCGCCGCGCCCACACCTCCCGCCTCCACGCCCGCCGCTCCCCGCAGCCCCCTGCTGCCCGGCATCCAAGGCCCGGCGGACGTCAAGGCCCTGCCTCCAGACAAGCTGCCCCAGCTCGCCCAGGAGATCCGCGACGCCATCATCGCCGTCACCGCCTCGAATGGCGGACATGTCGGTCCCAACCTCGGAGTCGTCGAGCTCACTATCGCCCTGCACCGCGTGTTTTCGACGCCCGACGACCAGTTCGTCTTCGACGTTTCCCACCAGGGCTACGTCCACAAGCTGCTCACCGGCCGCGGAGGTTCGCTCTTTCAGAAGATTCGGCAGTCCGACGGTCTTTCGGGATTCCTGTCGCGCGCCGAAAGCCCCCACGACGCGTTCGGCGCCGGCCACGCGGGCACGGCCTTGAGCGCGGCGGTCGGCATGGCCACCGCCCGCGACCTGCGCGGCTCCGGCGAACACGTCGTCGCGATCTGCGGCGACGCCGCCTTCACCTGCGGCATCACCCTCGAGGCGCTCAACAACGTCGTCTCCTCGACCAAGCGCCTGATCGTCATCCTCAACGACAACGAGTGGTCGATCGCCAAGAATGTCGGCGCCATGGCGCGTTACCTCAACCGCCTGTCGACGAATCCCACCTACAACCGCATCCACCACGACCTGGAGAAATTCTTCGTCGGCCTTCCGCACGGCGAGGAGATGCACCGGATGTGGATGAAGTGGAAGCGCGAGACCAAGGACTTCTTTGTCGAATCGAGCCTGTTCGAGAAATTCGGACTGCGCTACCTCGGCCCCGTCAACGGGCATAGCATCGACGACCTGATCAAGAACCTGGAATTCGCAAAACAGGCGGATGGTCCGGTCCTGCTCCACGTGCTGACCAAGAAGGGTCAGGGCCTGGAGGCCGCGATGAACCACCCCGAGAAATTCCACGGCTTGGGCGCGTTCAACCCGCAGTCGGGCGAGAGCGTCAAACCCGCCGCCGGCTCGCCTCCGAATTTCCAGGACGTGTTTGGCCACGCGCTCGTGCGCTTTGCGAAGGAGGACCCGAAGGTCGTCGGCATCACGGCCGCGATGCCCAGCGGTACGGGCCTCTCGCACCTCGCCACCGCCTGCCCGAAACAGTTTTTCGACGTGGGAATCGCGGAGGAACACGCCGTGCTCTTCGCCGCCGGACTCGCGGCCCGCGGTATCCGCCCCGTGGTTGCGATCTACTCGACCTTCCTGCAGCGCGGCTTCGATCAGATCGTTCACGACGTGTGCCTGCAGAACCTGCCGGTCACCTTCTGCCTGGACCGCGCCGGCCTCTCGCCCAACGACGGACCGACCCACCACGGCCTCTTCGACATCGCCTACCTGCGCACGGTCCCGAACGCGGTGGTCATGCAGCCGAAGGACGAGGATGAGCTGGTCGACATGCTTCACACGGCGCTTCACCACCCGGGTCCGGTGTTCATCCGCTATCCCCGGGGCCAGGGCGATGGCGTGACGCTCAAGGCCGAGCCGGCGGCGCTTCAGGCAGGCGTGGCCGAGACGCTGGCCGAGGGCCACGACCTTGCGATCTGGGCGCTCGGCCCGATGGTTTCCGAGGCGATCAAACTCGCGTCGAGGTTGAAGGCCGAGCACGGCCTGACGGCGACGGTGGTCAATGCCCGCTTTGCGAAGCCGCTCGACCGCGCGCTCCTGCTCGACCACGCGCGGCGCCATTCGCTGTTGGTCACGATGGAAGACCACGCCCTTGCCGGAGGTTTTGGGAGCGCGGTGCTCGAGGAGCTCCAGCTGGCGGGCCTGCCCATTGCGGTGGAGCGCATCGGCTGGCCCGACGAATTCATTGAGCATGGCAGCTCGGTTTCGAAACTCCGCGCGGCCCACGGACTCGGCCTGGAGCAGATTTTCGGCCGGATTTGCGCTCGTTGGGAGACCCTGGTCCCCGGCCTGCCGAAATGAGTGTCGACCCGAAGCGGTGAGCCGATAACCCATTGGCTGCCTAAAAGTAGATGAAGATTGCCGGTGGCTGGGCGACAGGGCGGAGAAATTTCTCTTGAAATCATCCCTTTGCCCGCTGTGCTGAGCCCCCTGCGCCAAACGCCCTCATCGTCTAGCGGCTAGGACGGAGCCCTCTCAAGGCTTAAACCGGGGTTCGATTCCCCGTGGGGGCGCCACTTTAAAATGACCCTTCTCGTTTCGCACGGGGAGGGTTTTTTGTTGGCCTTCTGATGTTCACGGGGAAGCGAACCCCAGGGTTCGACGACTGAAGCGAAGCGGAAGGAGATGGGACGACGCAACGCGTCGGTCGCGCAGCGATGCCGCCATGAGCGGCACCATTCCCCGCCTGTCCGACGTAGACGCAGCCGTAGTCGGATGGGGGCGCCACTTTAAAATGACCCTTCTCGTGCAATACCGGGAAGGGTTTTTTGTTAGCCCACTGATGATCACGGGGAATCGGACCCTCGGGTTCGACGAGCGCAGCGAGATGGGGCAACTCAGCAGAGTTGATCCCGCGCCCCGCGCGGGACGGGCGCAATACGCCCGCCATTCCCCGCTCTGTCCGCCGTAGGTCACCAGACCGAAGGCGGATGGGGGCGCCACGTCTTAAAGAAACGGTCCCATGTCACACAGCCCCCAGATTCGCTTCGTGGCATTTTGATTTGGTGCTCGGTGGACTGATCGGTGGTACGCGCCACGCCAAAATGATGGCGTCAGTGCACCGCAAAACCCTTGCCCCATTCCACAGCTAGTTGCACAACAGCAGCATGCCTGTTGCCGCCGTCCAGCATGGCAACACCAAAGCCCATTTCCAGCTTACCGAAGCATTGTCTCGCCTGAGGCAGCGTCAGTGCGCATGCCACAACTCCGAGTTACGAGGTTCAATGCACCGTTACGATCGACGGCGATCCCCGAGGACCGCGTCTGTCCACGAAGCAATCGGCAAATAGTTTATGTTCCAGCCCGACCTCCGCACCGCTGCTGTTTTCGTAGCCATTGCAGCACTACTCATCGTCGAAATCGCTATCTTGGCGGTGCGACTAGTCCGCGCGAAGAAGGCACGCGATGCGATGTATGAGACATACAAGGACATCGTAGACCGCGACGCTGAGATCAAGAAGCGAGACCTCGCCCTAGCCGAATTGGCGCAACGCTATTCGGCGCTTGAGACCAACGAGAAGACAAAGCTTGAGGCACTCGAAAATCAGTACGTCTCGGCGAAGTTCACCTACGTCAAACTGAGCAAGGAACTCGCGCTCGTTGAGGAGACTTTGGACATGCAGTCGTTTGGTTTGTACAAGCCACACTTCGACTTCGGGACCTCTGACGAATATCGCGCCAAATTGGACGCCAATTACCAACAGCAGAAGACTATCGTGAGCGGCGGACGTGCTGCAGTGTGTCCAACCACGTGGACCGTCGGCGGGAGTGCACGTGAAGGCGAACGGATGATCAAGCACTTGATGAAACTGATGCTGCGCGCATTCAACGGAGAGTGCGATGCGGCTATCCTGAAGGTGAGGTGGAACAACGTTACTGCAATGGAAGAGCGGATGCGGCGGTCATTCGACGCCATCAACAAAGCAGGCACCGTAAATCAGGTTTCGATCACCCGTCCGTACCTCGAACTCAAGATCGAGGAACTCCGGTTAGCGCACGAATTGGAACGAAAGACCTACGAGGAGAGAGAAGAGCAACGTCGAATCGCCGAAGAGATGCGGGAAGAAGAAAAGGTCCAGCGCGAGATCGAGCGTGTGAGAAAGGAAGCTGAGGACGAAGAGAAGCGCAATCAGAAGGCACTCGATCGGGCACGCCTCGAGCTTGCGGATGCAAAAGGGGCCGAGCTGGACGAACTAAGTGCCAAGATCGGCAGACTCGAGACGCAGCTTCGGGAGGCGCAGGAACAGAAGGCTCGAGCGATCTCTCGCGCACAACTGACCAAGGCCGGCCACATCTACGTCATATCGAATATCGGCTCGTTCGGAGAGGACGTTTTCAAGATCGGCATGACACGACGACTTGAACCGCTCGAGCGTGTCAGGGAACTCGGGGACGCATCCGTGCCATTCCCATTCGACGTACATGCGATGATGTACACCGAAAATGCTCCAGCTCTCGAATCGCAGCTGCACGACCACTTCGAGGAAAAACGGGTGAATCTGGTCAATGGGCGAAAGGAGTTTTTCCACGTCTCCGTTTCAGAGATCGAGGAATTCGCGAAAGCCAACAACTACCCCGTGACCATCACAAAGCTGGCAGAGGCCCGAGAATACCGGGAGACGCTCGCCGCCAGAGCTGAGAAAGCTTCGAAGCCCGAGGATGCCGCATCTACCACGTCTCAGTTTCCGGATTCGCTGCTTACAGTCCCAGTCAGTTGAGGCGGAGATAATTCCATGGGACCTCGCTGCTGAAATTTCGTTGGCGTACGCCGAACTGGGAAGGCGGGATGAGGCCTGTTCTCCGCGGCCCTTTAGTCTGTCCCTGTTTCTGGTCTAGCCCCCATCAGGGGGCCCAAGCTCGCTTTGGCTTACTCCGCAAGTCTTCCTAAGCGCCTTTAGCACGGCTCGGAACTTGACGACAGTGTCGACGCTGTGGGTCATGCCAACCGGTTACTACCTCAAGATAGTAATCTCGCGATACTACCCTTAGGTAGTGCAAACGCCCACTGCGCCCGATTCGTATCCGGTCGGTCCGCCAGCGCCTGTCAGCACGTTCGGAAGCGCGGCCTCCCGAAAGAATCGCCGCGGCCGAAATTCAGGCGGTGCCGTCAAACCCAGTATGCCCCCTCGGAGTGAGGCTGCCTCACATACGGCCGACGCCTTCCTGTCAAGAGTCAAGTCATGACCCCGTTGGATCGACTTCCAGTTCGCCGCCGGCGCGCTCATCCGCGCTGATGCTGAGTTCCTCGACGTGGGCCTTGAATTCCCCGGGGACCTCGGCGCCGTCGGTGTTATGAACCGTCCAGTGGGTGCCGTGGGCGTATTTGAGTATGTTGCGCTCGGGGATGAACTGGGTCTGGAGCGCGTACATCCGCTTGGGCAGTTCCTCGAGCCAGCGCCGCTCGAACGCCGTGGATTCCGCGGCGTAGGCGAATGGTGGCAGCGGGCGGGTCGGCTTTGCATCCATGCGGGCAGGCCAGACTGCATCGACCATCCTGAAGGGTTCAAACCTGAATATCCGTCGTGCCAGAAGCCGCTGGCGTCTGAATTGGGAACGGGCAGAGGCTTCGGAACCAAGAGCCATTGTCTCACCCTAGATCCGCCTTCGGCCGGCCTCCGCTTCTTCCAGATGATCTTGTCGGGAAGCAAGGTGGGCGGCGCCCACTTGAAAGCTCGGCCCATTCTGGCACACTGCCCCCATGAAGTCCGCGGTGATCAGGGATTCAAACTTCACGCTGGTGACTGAGTTCGCCCAGCCTGACGCGAAGAAGCGACTTTTCCTCGGGGAAGCTCTCACCGGCAGCACAGCGTTCAACATCTACCGCAACGCGCTCGGTCAGCTGGTCCTCGATCCCGTCAAAACCATCCCCGCTTCGGAGGCCTGGCTTTGGGAAAACCCCGACGCTCTCGCCAGCGTCAAGCGCGGGCTGAAGGAGTCCGCCGAGGGCAAAACCAGCTACCTCGGTTCTTCCGCGAAACACGCAAAGAGTGCTGCAACAGGGACAGGCTGATTCTTCGGGCTCGGGGAAGCGTATCGAGGCCTAGCTGACATCAGACAATCGCTTTTAAATTCCAGCGCGGGGTGCTTCAGTGAGGCGGAAATAGCAGTACAGTATCCAGGCGTGCTGATGCGCGCAGAAGACTGGGCTGTCGGCGAAATCTCCGGACTGATCCGGCAGACCTTCGGTCGGTATCAGGGATGATTCGACGTTGTCCGCCGACGACCAGTAGCTCGACCAGTAGTGCGGAAAGGACGCGGCACAGTTCGCAAGGGTCAGATTGCGCAACAACCGCCATGCCTCCGTTCGGTCGAAGGTCGACACACCCAGGATGAGCGGACCGTTGAGCGCCCACCAGACGCCGCCGTTTTCACGCGAACCGGGATCGAACTCACTGTCTTCGAACTCGGGGGTCTGCTGCTGTCGCGCACCAATCCTCCCCCCTTTCAGCAAGCGCGCCGAGACTTCGCGGTACAGCACACGCTTGCGCTCGGCCGGCAGCTCGGGAATGAGCAGCGTGTAGCCTTGCGGTTCGAGAAACATGTTGTCCTCACCATAGGAGCGACCGGCGAAGTACATCCGCTTCGGGAAGTCGCGATCGCCGAGATCGGCGAGAAAGGCCCGCAAGACCTTTTCCCGGAAGAGCCGAATCGACGCGGTCAGCCGACCCAATCGTGACCGCGCCTCAAGGGCTTCGATTCGCGACGCGGCAGTCTCGAGGCCTGCCACCACGTCTCCCAGGATGACGCAGGCCATCGCCGAATTCATGTGCGACTCCCCGGAGTAGAGCACGCGGTTGTAGGGTTCCTTCACGATGAAGTAGACCGCATCGTTCCAGTCCGAGTTGAGCAGGCGCACGAGCCCGTGTTTTCCAACACCCACCTCGTCGCGCAGGAAACGGAAACACTGCTCAACCGCGTCCAGTACCGTCACGCTTTCAGAGCCATTGCCAGGGGAGAACTTGACTGGTTCGCGCAGAAAATCGAAGTCACCGGTCGCTCGCAGGTATTCGTTGATCAAAAGGAAAAAGAACAACTGCTGATCGCTCGTGAAGTAGGTGTATTCCTGATTGTAGCCGTAGCCGAACTCGATGAGCCGGACCTGTCCCCAGGGCGTGATGCGCTTGATCATGTAGCGCACTACCGAGCGTGCCAGCGCGGGGTTGGTGTAGCAGAGTGGCAGCGCGTGCTGGAAATGGTCGCGCGCGCTCGCCTGGACGCCCCAATCGTAGTCATAGACGGTGCCCTGGGGAATCTTGGTTTCGCCGTAAAAGGCGCAGTAAGTCGCCATCGCCTCCAGGGTGTAGGCATGCCACTGGAGTTCTCGTCGCAACTCGGCATCGCGCTCGCCGCTGAATGCGGGAATCGCCTTGCGCCAGAGTCGTCCAAAACCGCCGGCGATGGCGGCACCTTTCCGCCAGACCTCCGTTACGGCCGCGATCTCGGAAAACTCGCGCTGCCACGTGAAGCCGATCGCAAATTCGATCACCGTCTCCGACTTGGGCGCGAGGGCCGCACGGGAGGTCAGCGCGAGCTCGTC
>JAJXYI010000238.1 GCA_021780625.1 bacterium
CTGGTCCGCGTATTCGCAGACCTGGGACTCGCGGCGGTGATGCTCGACCCGGCCGAGACGAAGCTCGGAGGTGTCGAAACACACGCCGAGGCGCGGAAATGCGCGGATCTGTTCAGGAAACATCGCGACGCCATCGCCGGCATCCTGGTCGTGCTGCCCAACTTCGGCGACGAAAAGGGCGTGGCCGACACGCTCAAGCTGGCCGCCCTCAACGTGCCCGTCCTCGTCCAGGGATATCCCGACGACCTCGACCGGCTCGACGTCGTGCGTCGTCGCGACGCGTTCTGCGGCAAGATCTCCGTCTGCAACAACCTGCGCCAGGCGGGCATCGCCTACTCCCTCACGGCGAAGCACGTGGTTCATCCTGACGACCCCTCCTTCCGCGCCGATCTCACCCAGTTCGCCGCCGTGTGCCGCGTGGTCCGCGGCCTGCGCCGCGCCCGCCTGGGCGCCGTCGGCGCACGCCCCGGCGCGTTCAACACCGTCCGCTACTCGGAAAAGCTCCTCGAGCGCTCCGGCATCAGCGTCACCACGGTCGACCTCTCCGAGATCCTCGGCTCCGCCTCCAAGATCGGCGAGAAGGACGCGCGCCTGGTCGCCAAGGTCGACGAGATGCGCGCCTACGCCAACACCACGGCCGTGCCGCCCGCCAAGCTCGTCCAGATGGCCCGCCTCGGCGTCGTGCTCGACGATTACGTCGCCGCCAACTGTCTCGACGCCACCGCAATCCAGTGCTGGACCTCCGTCCAGCAGAACCACGGCTGCAACGTCTGCACGTCGATGAGCATGATGAGCGAGGCCCTGCTGCCCAGCGCCTGCGAGGTCGACGTCACCGGCGTGCTCACGATGTACGCCATGCAGCTCGCCTCCGGCACGCCCAGCGCGCTCGTGGATTGGAACAACAACTACGGCACCGACGCCGACAAGTGCGTGCTCTTCCACTGTGGCAACTGGGCCAAGTCCTTCCTGCCCGACATCAAGGTGCTCAACGCCCCCATCCTCGGCTCCACGCTGGGCGTCGAAAACACCTGGGGCGCGCTCGACGGCCGCACGCCCGCCAGCCCGCTCACGTTCGGTCGTATCACGACCGACGATACCGCCGGCCGGATCCGCGCCTACGTCGGCGAGGGCCAGCTCACCAACGACGAGCTCAAGACTTTCGGCAACCGCGCCGTCGCCCACGTGCCGCGCCTCCAGACCCTCATGCGCCATGTCTGCCGCGAGGGCTTCGAACACCACGTGGTGATGAACGCCTCGCGCACCGCCGCCGTGCTTCACGAGGCCTTCACGCGCTACCTCGGCTGGGAAACCTATTTTCACAACCAGCCGGAGGAATGAACCGGCACCGCCGCCTTTCGCACGCATGACCGATCACGACCTCGCGCTCAAGTCGCTCGCCTACCGCAAGGGCATCCTGCGGTGGATCAAGCATGCCGGCGCCGGCCACACCGGCGGCGACCTGTCGTGCATCGACATCCTGAACGTCCTCTACAACCGCATCCTCCGCGTCTCGCCCGACACCCGCCTGGATCCCTCCCGGGACCGCTACATCCAGAGCAAGGGACATTGCGTTGAGGCCCTTTACGTGGTCCTCGCGGACCGCGGCTACTTCCCCGAGTCGGATCTGGAAACCCTGTGCGGCTACCAGTCGCACTACGTCGGCCATCCGACTCGGAAAATTCCCGGTGTCGAACAAAACACCGGGGCCCTCGGACACGGCCTGCCCATCGCCGTCGGCACCGCGCTGGGGGGCCGCCTCGACGGCGCGTCCTTCCGCGTGTTCACCCTGATGGGCGACGGCGAACTCGCCGAAGGCTCCAACTGGGAGGCCGCCCTCGCCGCCGCCCACTACCGCCTCGACAACCTCACCGCGATCGTCGACCTCAACACGCTCCAGATCTCCGGCCGCACGCGCGACGTGATGAACCATGAGCCTCTCGCCGAGAAGTGGGCCTCGTTCGGCTGGGCGGTCCGCACCGTCGACGGCCACGATTTCGCCGCCCTCACCGCGGCCCTCGAAAAACCGCTCGAGCCCGGAAAGCCTTCCATGGTCATCGCACGCACGCTGAAGGGAAAGGGCGTCAGCTTCATGCAGGACGTCGCCAAGTGGCACCACGGCGTTCCCAGCGACGACGAATACGCCCGCGCGCTCGCCGAGCTCGACGCGCAGGTCCTCAGCCTCGGGGAGGCCGCCCGATGAGCGCCCCCGCACCCTCCCTCTTCTCACCCGAGGCGAAGTCCCTGGCCCAGCGGCTCGGCATGACGCTCGGGCGCCCGAATCTGGAAGTGTTCGCCGACACGCTGCTCGAACTCGCGCGCGCCGACGCACGCCTGCTCGCCGTCACGAGCGACTCCCGCGGCTCCGGAAAACTCGGACCCTTCGGCCAGGCGCTGCCCCGCCAGATCGTCGAGCTGGGCATCGCCGAGCAGAACCTCGTCGGCGTCGCCGCCGGCCTGGCCTCTACGGGTCGCACCGTGTTCGCGGTGTCCCCCGCCTGCTTCCTCACCGCGCGCTCCCTCGAGCAGATCAAGAACGACGTCGCCTATTCCGACAACGCCGTGACTCTCGTGGGCATCAGCGCGGGCGTAAGCTACGGCGCCCTCGGCTCCACGCACCACTCGCTGCACGATTTCGCCGCGCTGCGCGCGATCCACAATCTCGCGATCGTCGCCCCCGCGGACAACATCGAGGCGCGCGAGGCCGTCCTGGCCGCCGCCGCGCTCCGCCGCCCGGTCTATCTGCGCTTCGGCAAGGCCGCACTCTACACCCTTCCCTGCGCAGCTCCGTTCGAGCTCGGACGCGCCCGCCTGCTGCAGCCCGGCAACGACCTCGCCTTCCTCGCCACCGGCGAGACCGTCGTCCACGCCCTGCTCGCCGCCGCCCACCTCGAGGAAACCTCGGGGCTTCGCTGCCGCGTGCTCAGCCTGCCGTCCGTCAAGCCCCTCGACCTCCAGGCCGTCCGCTCCGCAGCCGCGGAATGCAGGGCGGTCCTCACCGTCGAGGAGCACATGGTCCACGGCGGGCTCGGCGAGGCCGTCGCGGCTGTCCTGGCCCAGGGCGACGCCCACCCGCGGTTTCGCATCATCGGTATCCCGGACGAGGATACCGTGACGGGCAGCCAGGCCGACATTTTCCGCCATTACGGCATTTCCATGGAGGGGCTCTCCCGCGCCGCCCTGGACCTGCTCGGCCGGTCCGCCCCGCCGGCCTGACCGGCCTCCTCCCCGCGGCAAGCCGCCGCCCACGCCCCTTCCCGCGTCCCACCCATGCCGTTCGTCCTCGCCCTCGACCAAAGTACCTCCGCCACGAAGGCTCTGCTCTTCGACGAGGCCGGGCGCTGCCTGGACCAGGAATCGCGCGAGCACCGCCAGTTCTATCCGCGCCCCGGCTGGGTCGAGCACGACGCCAACGAAATCTGGCTCAACACGCTGTCCACGCTCCGCGCGGTGACCGCACGGCAGGCCGCCCGGCTGCCCGAGACCGTCGCGCTGAGCATCACCAACCAGCGCGAGACCGTGGTCGTCTTCGACCGGCGCACCGGGGAACCGCTCCATCCCGCGCTCGTCTGGCAGTGCCGCCGCGGCGACGCCCTTTGCGCGGAACACGCAGCGTCCGGCGCCGCCGCCGGCATCCAGCGGAAAACCGGCCTTCCGCTCGACGCCTATTTTTCCGCCTCGAAGCTCCAGTGGCTGGTGCGCAACGAACCGGCCATCGCAGCACGGCTCGCCGACGGCACCGCGGTCATCGGCACCATCGACACCTACCTGATCCACCGGCTGACCCGCGGCCGCGTCTTCGCCACCGACGCCACCAACGCCAGCCGCACGCTCCTCTTCGACCTCGTCCGGAGCCGCTGGGACGAGGACCTCTGCGCCCTCTGGCAGGTGCCGGTCGCCGCGCTGCCCGAGGTCCGCGACTGCGATGCCTCCTACGGCGAAACCGACCTGCGCGGCGCCCTCGATCGTCCGCTTCCGATCCGCGGCGTAATGGGAGACTCCCAAGCCTCGCTCTTCGCCCAGCGCTGCTTCGAACCGGGCTCGGCCAAGGTGACCTTCGGCACCGGCTCCTCCGTCCTTCTCAATCTCGGCGACGCCCCACGGTTTTCCGACCGCGGCATCGCAACCGCCCTCGCGTGGCGACTCTCCGGGCGCCCCACCTACGCCTTCGAGGGCATCATCATCAGCTCCGCCTCCACCCTCACCTGGCTGCGCGACCAACTCGGGCTCGTCCGCGATATCGGCGAACTCGATACGCTCGCCACCGCCGTGCCCGACAACGGCGGCGTCTATCTCGTGCCCGCCTTTTCCGGCCTGGGCCTGCCCCACTGGCAACCCGCCGCCCGCGCGGCGATCGTGGGGCTCAGCTCCCAGAGCGACCGTCGCCACGTCGCCCGGGCCGCCCTCGAGTCGATTGCCTACCAGGTCCGCGACGTGCTGGACGTGTTTCGCGCGGAATCCGGACTCGCCCTGCGCGACATCCGCGCCGACGGCGGCGCCACCGCCAGCGCGCCGCTGATGCAGTTCACCGCGGACGTGACCGGCGTCGCCCTCCATGTCTCGGCCATGGCGCACGGCTCCCCGCTCGGGGCCGCCTTTGCCGGCCTGGTCGGCACGGGCGTGCACACCTCCCCCGAGGCACTCGCCTCGATCGTCCGCGAGCAGGTGGTTTACCATCCGGCCATGCCTGTCGGACGGGCCGACTCGCTTCACCGTGGATGGCAGCGTGCCGTTTGCAGTGTGATCCCTCAAAACTAACGTAGGAGATGCGCTTTCACCCCGCCCTGCTTCTGGCGCTGCTCGCCTCCGCGCTTCCCGCACAGGCCGGGGAGCGTGCGCTCATCGACACCACCCGCTCGCCCGACGCGAAGATGTACATGCCCGACCTGTCCGACGTGCACTGGACCGGCGGGCTCATGGGGGAGCGTTTCCAGGTCTGCCGCGACACCATGGTGCCGCACCTGTGGAGCATCTTCAGCAACCCCAAGGAGAGCGCCGCCTGGGAAAACTTCCGGATGGCTGCCGGCCTGAGCCACGGACGCGACGGCAAGCCCCACGGCCCCCCCTTCAACGACGGTGACTTCCTGAAATGGGTCGAGTCCCTCGCGCAGGTCTACGCCGTCACCCACGATCCCGCCGTGGATCGACAGCTCGACCAGATCATCGCGGTCATTGCCAAGGCCCAGCGCCCTGACGGCTACCTGGATACGCCCATAATCATCCGCGAACGCAACGCCGCCGCCGAGGGACGGAAACTCGCGTTCGCGAACCGCGAGCACTTCGAGACCTACAACATGGGCCACCTGATGACCACGGCCTGTATCCACTATCGAGCCACGGGGAAGACCTCCCTGCTCGACTGCGCCCGCAAGGCCGCCGACTACCTCGACCGCCTCTGCGCCTCCGATCCCCAGTCCCTTGCCCTGAACGCAATCTGCCCGTCCCACTACATGGGCGTCGTGGAACTGTATCGAACCACCCACGACCCCCGCTACCTCGCGCTCGCCAAGCGCCTCATCGAGATCCGCAGCCTGGTGCCGCCGTCCGAGGGCAGCGACATGAACCAGGACCGCATCCCCTTCCGCGAGATGACAGGCCCCGTCGGACACGCCGTCCGCGCAAACTACCTCTTCGCCGGAGTGGCCGATGTGTATTCCGAAGACGGTGACGCCTCCCTCCTGCGCACCCTCGTCCGCGTCGACAACGACGCCGCCGGCGCCAAGCTGTACATCACCGGCATGACCGGCGCGCTCTACGATGGCGCCTCGCCCGACGGCTCCGCGAAGGACGGCGAGATCAAGCTTGTCCACCAGGCCTACGGCCGCGACTACCAGCTTCCCAACCTCACCGCCTACAACGAAAGCTGCGCCACCGTCGGCTTCGCGCTGTGGCAGTGGCGGATGTTCGAGGACACCGGAGTCGAGCGCTACGTGGACCTCTTCGAGCAGTCCCTGTACAACGGCGTGCTCGCGGGCATCAGCATGGACGGCAAGGACTACTTCTACACCAACCCGCTGCGCCGCCTCCACGCGTTCAACTGGCCGCTTCGCTGGTCGCGTACCCGCCAGCCCAACTACAAGTCGTCCTTCTGCTGCCCGCCCAACATCGTCCGCACCATCGCCGAGGCGCAGAACTACATCTACACGCTCTCCAAGGACACGCTCTGGGTGAACCTCTACGGCGACAGCGCCCTCGACACCCGCTGGCTCGACGGCAGCCGCATCAAGCTGAATCAGGAAACCAACTACCCGTGGGACGGTGCCGTGAAGCTGTCGATCTCCGCAGCCCCGTCGCACCCAGTCACTCTCCGCCTGCGCATCCCCGGCTGGATGCACCCGGGCGCCACCACGATCACCGTGAATGGCCGCGCAGTCGCCGGAGCACCGCAGCCTGGCAGCTACTTCGACCTCACACGCACCTGGAAGTCCGGCGACACCGTCGGCATCGCCTTCGACTTCAAGCCCGTGCTCATGGAGGCCAATCCACTCGTCGAGGAAACCCTCAACCAGGTCGCCGTGAAATATGGCCCGATCGTCTACTGCCTGGAGGCGAAGGATCTCCCGCCCGGCGTGAAGCTCACCGACGTCGCGCTCGCCCTCGATCCCGGCACGCGCAAGGACTCCATCAAGCCCATCGAGATCGGCGGCGCCCACCTTTTGTCCATCACGGTGCCCGGCTGGGATCTGCAGGAGTCCCCGTGGCAAAAAGGCCAGCTCTACCGTGAGGTCTCCGCCACTCCGCCGCGCCCGATTTCCGTCACGCTCATCCCCTACTTCGCCTGGAACAACCGCGGCGACTACGACATGAGCGTGTGGCTGCCCGCGCGCTGACGCCCTCCCCGCCCCGCGACCCACTCTCTCCCGCTTCGCCCGTCCCCCCGAAAACCCATGAGCTCCGTTCCCTCCACCTCCGACTCCTCCCTCCCCTCCGCCGAGGAAATCGCCGCCCGGGCCGCCGAGGAAGTCGAAACCATCTCCCGTCAGCAATGGAAGTGGTCCGCACTCGCGGGCATGGCCTCCTACCTCGACGCCGGTTCGATCGTCGCGCTGGGCGCGGGGCTCGCGGTGTTCCAGTCCTATCTCCACCTGACCGCAGGCGCCATCGGTGCGCTCGCCGCGATCGGACCCAACGCCATCGGCTGCGCCATCGGCGCCATCGGCGGAGGCTGGCTCGGCGACAAGCTCGGTCGGAAGCGGATTTACCAATACGATCTGCTCGCCTACGCAGCGGGCATCCTGCTGATCGCGCTCGCGGTCAACAGCACGATGCTGTTCGTCGGCACCTTCATCGTGGGCCTCGCGGTCGGCGCCGACGTGCCCACCTCGCTCGCCCTCGTGGGCGAATTCGCCCCCGCCAAGGCCCGCGGCAAACTGCTCGGCTTCACCCAGGTCGCCTGGTGCCTGGGACCCGTCATCGTGCTCTGGCTCGCCGTCGCGCTCGCCGGACTCGGCATCCTCGGCATCCGGATCGTGTTCCTCCACCTCTTCGTCGTCGCCCTCGTCACCTGGGCCATGCGCCGCGGGCTGAAGGAGTCCGTCCGCTGGTCCGAGGCCGCCAAGGTCGCCGCCTCCGCCAAAAAGCAGGTGCGCAGTCTGTTCAGCGGAGCGAACCTTCGCGCCCTCGTCTGGACCGGGACCATCTATCTGTTCTGGAACCTCGCCGCGGGCACCGCCGGCATCTTCAACCCGTACATGATCCGCACGCTCCACGCCGGCAGCCAGGCCGCCAGCGTCGCCCTGTCGAGCGCGGGCTTCCTCATCATGCTCCTGGTCACGGTCGCCGTGTTCATGCGGTTCTCCGACCGCAACCACCACTCGCGCCGCGTGCTTTGGGGCGTCGGCGCCGTGCTCCAGATTACGGCCTACGTGCTGTTCCTCGTCCTGCCCTTCACGA
>JAJXYI010000376.1 GCA_021780625.1 bacterium
CACGGGACAGCGCCTGAGTGATCGTCAGGACGACGGCGCCCAGGCCGAAGAAGCCGATCAGGGCCTGCACCATCAGCCCGACGATGGGCACGCAGTACAGCAGGGCGATGATCGCGCCGCCGACGAGCACGGAGAAGGCGACATGGCGGAGCGGGCCGGCGGGCAGGTAACGTGTCAGGGAACGGCCGACCCAGGCGTGCATCACGGCGCGTCCGAAGCGCATGCCGATGAACAGGGCGGCGAGCAGGAGTACGTCGACGACGGCGCCGATGCCGGTGATCGCCAGCAGGATGAGGACGAAGGGCAGCAGCAGCAGTGTGATGAAGAAGGCGGCGAGCGAGGTGAGGGGTTTTTCCTCGACGGTCGCCACGCAGCGTTCGACGCCGCTGCGGAAGATCAGCGCGATGAGAAAATAGAGCAGGAGGTTGGCGGCGGCAAAACACCACGCGAACTTGAGGTCGGGATGAAAGGCGAGCAGGCGGCCGCGCAACAGGCATTCGTGGACCCAGGTTCCGACGGCGCCGAGGGAGGGGATGCGTCCCTGGAAATTGGAGAGGTCGAAGCGGGACATCTGCTGGGCGCTGTCCTCGACGACGCGGCCGAACACCGAGACCCGCTGGCCGTGGATGACGGCCTTGGGGCCGAGGTGGAGGGTGCCGAAGACGACGACGGCATCGTGGCCGACGTCGCCGTTGATATAGAGGTCGGAGAAGACGGCGACGGCGTTGTGGCCGGTGCTTCCTGTGATGATGTTGTTGCCGAAGACGGCGACGGTGTTATGGCCGACGCGGCCCTTGACGAGATTGGTGCCGGCGATTGCGACGGAGTCCTGGTGAACCGTGCCCTCGACGAGGACATCGCCCGCGATGGCGACGGCCTGGCCGCGGTCCTGGCCTTTGAGGACGATGACATTGCTGAAGGGGGCGACGTCGTCGTGCTGGCCGGAATTCCAGTGATTGGAGTGCGCCGCAGAGTCGTCGCTGGTGGTGATCTCAGCCTTGACGGTGACCTCGGTGTGGTCGGGCTGGTCGGCGGGCTTGCTGACGGAGGGCGGTTGGGCGGGGACTGCAGCCGATTGGGGTGTGGTGGCGGCGGCGGGGGCCTGCTTGGTATTTGCGGCGGGCTTGGCGGAAGCGGTGGCTGGCGGGGGCGTGGCGGCCTGGGGGGCGGGTGTGTCGGGGAAACCGGTGCACACGAGGGCGGCGAGCGCGACTGCGGCGCTCAGGCGGGTGATGAAGCGGGAAAGCGGATACATGATGGGGCGGGTCAGCGGTTGGCGAAGAAGGTGCGGTAGGCCGTGGTTCCGAGTCCGAATAGGACGACGTAGAACATCACGATCGCCGCGGTGCCGCCGTAGAGATAGGCGGCGGGAATGCTATGAAAGAGATGGGCTCCCAGGTTGCCGATGTAACCGAGCACGCCAATCGTGGCGCGCAGCGGTGCCAGGCAGGTGCACACCGTGGAGAAGGCGTGGGAGAGCCTGGCGGTGTCGATTGAACCGGAGAGCAACAGCCCGGCGACGAGGACGAGGGAGCCGCCGGCAAAGCCGAGGCGCGCCGGAGCCGGCCAGTGGGCAAAGGACTGCCTCCACCACGGCAGGGCCTTGCGGGCGGCGAGGGCGTTGAAAACGCGGTGCTCGAGCGTGCTCGGAGCCTGGCGTTCCGGGAGGGAACGAAGAGTCTGGTGAATGAGCGTCTCCAGGTTCTTTTCGTCGTTCGGATTCATGGGGAAAAAAGGGTCGGGGATGAGGGTTCAGGCGAATTGCTCGCGTCCGGGCCCGCGTGAGAGCGCCTTGGCCAGCGCGGTGCGGCCGCGCAGGATGTCGGTCTTCACCTTGGCCAGGGACACGCCGAGGCGGCGTGCGATTTCGTCGTAAGGAAGGTCTTCGAAATGAAACAGCACGAGCGGCACACGCTGGTGTTCGGGCAGCTGCTCGAGCGCAGCCTCGACCCAGGCGCGGCGGTCGGCCGTGTTCATGTCGTCGAAAAAGGTGTCGGGCGCGGCGAACTCGATCGGCTCTGAGTCGTCGTCGCCCCCGTCGTCGGGGCGCCTGAACTCCGAGAAGAAACGCCAGCGTTTGCGGTAACGCTGCAGATGGTTGAGCGAGAGATTGGTCGCCACGGTCCGCAGCCAGCCGCCGGCCGCGGGGCTGGTGCGTAGGTTGTCCCAGTGATCGTAGGCCTTGATGAAAACCTCCTGCGCAATGTCTTCCGCCTGGGTGTCGTTACCGACCAGGCGAGTGGCGGTACTGAAAACCATGTTTTGGTAGCGGCGCATGAAGTCTGTGAAGTCGTACGGGGTGTTTAAGCCCGCGGGTTCGGTTTGCACGGGAGTGTCATCGTTTGCTCCCAAAACCCCACCCGGTGCCGCGAAGTTGCAGAAATGCGGGCGAATCCAGTCCAAGACGCTGCACAAAAACAGTTTAATTTGAGGCTCGCGACCCCGTCTCCAGGCGGTTCCAAACCACGCCGCACAGGCGGCGGCGGGGTTGCCCGGGAGTTGCGGAAGGCATGCGCTGGAGGACGCCATGGGGAAGAGGCCGTGCGTGGACCGAAGGGGGTAGCCTGAGCCCATCCTCTCTCAATCTCAATCGCCGGTCAAGAGGTGGGAGAAAACGCGCTGCTTGAAATAGTAGTGGCAGGCCATGCCGCCCTGATAGAGCAGGGAGACTGCCGCCACGATGGAGTAGGTGAGGCGGTTTGTGAGCAGGAAGAATTGGGAGACGGTCAGGCCGAGCTGGGCGATCGCCACCTTCATTTCAGTCGTCAGAAGCGGCTCGATCCGTTCGAGGTCGGAGGGATGGGTAGTGCGCCAGGCGCAGTACACGAGGATGGTGGCGAGCAGGGCCAGCTGACTGCCGACGAGGTAGCGCCGGCTGCGACGGCGGCACGCGGCGAGCAGGGTGGCGCCGTGAAGTTCGAGCACGGCGGTGCCCGAGGCGGCGACACCGGCCAGAGCACCCGGACCGTCCTTGGCCATTGCTGCGAGGACCGCAAACACGCCCGAGAGGATCAGCAGGAGCGTCCCTTCCCGTTTGGCGAGCTTGTGCATGCGGGCGAGGGCGAGGACAGGCGAATCTTTGGGCGACGGCATCGGACTCCAAATGGCGCAGAGTGGGGTGAAAAGACAACCTTTCGCATGCGAATCGGCGGACGCGGGTTTGACGAGGGCGGGCATTGTGCGCGAGCCTGCTCCCTTGCGCACCGCGTGAAGCATTCCTCCGAGTTTCCCTTTCGCATCGAATTCCCTCCCGAGCTGCCGATCAGCGCGAGGGCCGGGGACATCGTGGCTGCGATCGCGGAAAATTCCGTGGTCATCCTGGCGGGCGAGACCGGCTCGGGAAAGACGACGCAGATTCCCAAAATGTGCCTGGCCGCGGGTCGCGGCGTGCGGGGGCGCATCGCGTGCACCCAGCCCCGCCGTGTGGCCGCGCTGTCGATCTCGCGCCGCGTCGCCGAGGAACTCGGCGTCGAATGGGGTCGCGAGGTCGGCTGCAAGGTGCGCTTCAGCGACCAGACCTCCGACGCGACGGTCGTGAAGTTCCTCACTGACGGCATGCTGCTGGCCGAGGTGCAGGGCGACCCGCTGTTGCGCGCCTACGACACGATCATCGTGGACGAGGCTCACGAGCGATCGCTCAACATCGACTTCCTGCTCGGGCACCTGCGCCAGCTCCGGCACCGGCGGCGGGACCTGCGCATCATCGTCACCTCCGCGACGATCGATACCCAGGCCTTCAGCGAGGCCTTCGACGGCGCTCCGGTCATCCAGGTGTCGGGTCGTACCTATCCGGTTGAGACGGCCTATCTGCCGCTAGACGTGCTGGGCAGCGATTTCATCGAGGAGGAGCAGCAGGCGGGCCCGGAGGACTCCGACCCGCGTTCGGCGCGCGCCGAGGCGCTGCACTATGTGGATGGCGCAGTTGAGGCGGTGCGCCGCGTGCTCGACGAGGGGCGGTCGGGCGACGTGCTGATCTTCATGCCGAGCGAGCGCGACATTCGCGAGACCTGCGACCTGCTCGACGGCGAACTGGCCGCGCGCCGGGCCCGCGCCGACCTTGTGCCGCTGTTTGGCCGGCTTTCCAACGCCGAGCAGCAGCGCGTGTTTGCGCCGAGCCAGCGCCGGAAAATCATCGTCGCCACCAACATCGCCGAGACCTCGCTCACGATTCCCGGCATCCGCGTGGTGATCGACACGGGGCTGGTGCGGATGAGCCGGTACGCCCCGTCGGCGCGCACGCGTCGGCTGCCGATCGAACCCATTTCCCAGTCCAGCGCCGACCAGCGCAAGGGTCGCGCGGGCCGTGTGGCCGAGGGGCTGTGCATCCGGCTGTATTCGGAGGACGACTATGAAGGGCGTCCGCGTTTCACCCAGCCGGAGATCCAGCGCGCCAACCTTGCGGATGTCATCCTCCGCCTGAAGGCCTTCGGACTGGGCGACATCGAGCGCTTCCCGTTCATCAATCCGCCCGCCCCCAAGGCTGTGCGTGCGGGCTACGGCCTGCTTGAGGAGCTGGGCGCGCTCGTCACCGAATCGCGACCCGCGGGCGGCGCGGAGGAACTTGCGTCGATCGTGCTCACGGACATCGGTCGGGATCTTGCGCGGCTGCCGGTGGATCCGACGGTCGGCCGCATGATCCTGCAGGCCCGCTCCGAGAACTGCCTGCGCGAGGTGCTGGCCATCGCGGCCGGCCTCTCGATCCAGGATCCGCGGGAGCGCCCGCTCGAAAAGCAGGCCGCCGCCGATGCGGCGCACCGCCGCTTCGCCCATCCCGATTCGGATTTTCTCACGCTGCTCAACATCTGGGAGACCTATCACGAGCAGTTCGACCGCCTGTCGCAGGCGAGGATGCGGCGCTTCTGTCACGACCATTTTCTGAGCTATGTGCGCATGCGCGAGTGGCGCGACATCCACAGCCAGCTCGTGGACGTGCTGCGCGAGCGCGACGAGTTTCGCATGAGCTCGGTGAGGACCAATACCCCTGCACGGCGGCCGGCCGCCGGGGCTGGGGTGGGCGCGGGGTCGGGCTCCGAGCGCCGCACGGGCCGGGGTGCGCGGGAGGCGGAGGAACTCGAGCGCAGCATGGGCTTGGGTTCCGCGGCCTATCGGGCGATCCACCGCAGCGTTCTCGCCGGACTTTTGGGCAACATCGCCTGCTACGACGACGAGGCGAGAGTCTACAAGGCCACCAACGACCGGAAGGTTGCGCTGTTTCCGGGATCCGTCCTGTTCACGAAGGAGGACAAGCGCCGGTCGCCTGCACGCGAGGAAGGGGAAGCCCGAGAGAAGGGCCCGCGCCTGCCTCGCTGGATCATGGCCTCGGAGATCGTCGAAACCTCGCGCGTCTACGCACGCACCTGTGCGAAGCTGGATCCGCGCTGGGCGATCGACCTGGGGCGTCACCTCCTGAGCGTCAGCCACAGCGAGCCGTTCTGGAGTCCGGAGGGAGGGCGCGTCATGGTGCGACAGCGCACGCGCCTGTACGGCCTCGAGCTGGAGTCCCGCGCGGTGGGCTACGGCAAGATCGATCCGGTGGCGGCCACTGACATCTTCATCCGCGAGGGTCTCGTGAACGACACGGTCACCTGGCCCCTGGAATTTCTGGCGCACAATCGGAAGGTCCGCGAGCGCATCGAGTTTTCGCTCACGCGGCTGCGCGACGCGGGTTATCTCAACCTCGACGAGGCGCTGCGCCGCTTCTACGCGGAGCGCCTGCTGCCCGCAGGCGTGCCGGAGCCGGGGACGGACGGGGTCTCGTCGGTGCCCGAGCTCATCGAACTCGTGCGGCGCCGTCGTACGAAGGAGCCGCGTTTCCTGATGATCGAACCGGAAGACCTGCGCGACCCGGAGTCGCTCAAGCACGACGCCGAGGCCTTTCCCGAGGCGCTGCCCGTCGAGAACCGGGTGCTGTCGCTCGCGTACGCGTACAAGCCGGGCCAGGACGACGACGGTGTGACGCTCGATGTGAACGTGCGCGATGCGGCATCGCTCACGCCCGCGGCCCTTGACTGGGCGGTGCCGGGCCACGTTGCCGAGAAGGTGGAGCACTATTTGCGCGCGCTGCCCAAGGATCTGCGCCGCGCGTTCATCCCGTTTTCCGAGACGGTGCCGTCGGTGGTGAGCGCCGTGGAATCCTTCGCGCGGCTCCGCGACCATGCGAACACCCTGACCGAGCTCCTGGGCGAACATCTGAGGCAGCGCTTTGGCCTGTCCTTCGACGCCCGCGTCTGGGACGGCAAGCCGCTTCCGCCGCACCTGAGCGTCCGGGTGCGCGTGGTCGACGACGACGGCCGGGAGCTGTGCGCGAGCCGCGACCTCGGCGAGATCAAAGCCGCGCTGGGCGCGCGTCAGAAGGAGGCGTCCGTGCAGACCGTGCGGGAGGATCCTTCGATGTGGAAGCAGGCGCGGACGCGCTGGGAGAGACCCGAGAGCGAGACATGGAGCTTTGGCGATGTTCCCGTCTCGGTCGTCGTGGGGGAACAGGCAGGCCTCGATGTCCTGGCCTATCCCGCGTTGCGGACGGGACAATCGGGCGTGGGGGTGTGGCTGGCGCGCGACGCCGAGGAGGCCGCCGCGCTGACGGCCCGCGGACTCTTTCGCCTGATCGAACTTCAGCTCAGCCGCGATTTGGGCTGGCTCGAGCGGGATCTCAAATCGCTCCGGCAGCTTGGCCCGCTTGCAACGCAGATCGCGCCGATGGACCAGCTGCAGGCCGACGCGTTCGAGACGCTGCGGGCCTGGTTGTGCGATCCCGCGCGGGCGGGGGGGCGCCTCACCCAGGATTCCTTCGCGGCGGCCGTGGATTCGGCGAAGGCGGACCTGCGCGGCCTGGTGCCGGGCCTGGTCGACACGCTTCGCGACGTCGTCGCGAAGCGCCACGAGCTGGTCGTCGCCGCGCAGCCGTATCCAGGCCTGGCCGAGGAGCTGGCGGAACTGGTCCCGGCCGATTTCCTCCGCTCCACGCCGTATCCGAATCTCCAGCACCTGGGGCGCTACCTGAGGGCCAAGCGCCTGCGTCTGGAACGCTGGCGCCAGAATCCGGCAAAAGACGCCGAGCGCGCGCAGCAGGTCGCCCCGCTCGCGGCTCGCGCGGTGCGCCTGGGCCGCGGCCACCCCCTGTATTGGCTGGTCGAGGAACTGCGAGTGAGCCTGTTTGCCCAGGAGCTGGGCACGGCCGAGACCGTGTCGACGGTGAAGCTCGAGCGGCTCTTCGCCGAGGCTCGGCGCGAACCCACTGCCGTCCGTGAGATGGCCACGCCCGCGCGAGCCGCGGCCCAACCCGAGACCGCGCCTGCGGCCCTCCCCGCACCCGGCCCGCAGAAGAAGTCCACCCCGCTCAAGAGTCTGAACAGCCTCGACTCGCTGTTCCGCAAGTGAGCGATTCGGACGATCCCCAAAAGTCGCAGTTAACCGCAGCAGGGAAGGTCCGAGCGCCACTCACCGTGACGAGGTCGATACCCTGTGCTCCTGGGTTCTCCCAGTGCCGCTCGAAGCCGGATGGGCTGCGCCAGATCTCTAAAAAACCACCCATCAGCGACCCGTCTCCACCGGTTCGTCCGGTTTGGCTTCACACTCTCGCGATGGACGCGGCGCGATGTCGACGAACGGCACGCGGGAGGAGTGGCAAAAGGGCTTGTTTTCTTTCGCAGGGCTGATCGACATTGCGGGTGCATGCCTTCGAACACGCAAGAGGAGCTATTCCCGGACATGGACCCTCCGAAGGAGGTGAGGATCACGCTTCAACCTTCGCCAGGAAAGCCCCTGAGCAAGATTCAGAAATCCTTCGAACGGGAGTTGCGCCGGGTCGAATCCCTGCGTGCGGAGTACGATCGGCGCGTGGCCGAATGGGCGAATCTGCTGCGGACCTACGAGAAGGAGATT
>JAJXYI010000172.1 GCA_021780625.1 bacterium
CTTTCTCGATGAAATTGGAGACATGGCGCTCGCCACCCAGACCAAGATCCTGCGCGTGCTCCAGCAGGGTGAGATTCAGCGCGTAGGGGGAACCGAGACGCTCCGCGTCGACGTTCGCATCATCGCCGCGACCAACAAGGATCTCGAGGCCATGGTCCGGGCCAAGTCGTTTCGCGAGGATCTGTATTACCGCCTGAACGTCGTGCGTATCAAGATGCCCCCCCTGCGCGAGCGTCCCGAGGATATTCCGCAGATCGTCGACTTCTGCCTTCAGAATCTCGTCAAGAATCGCAAGGCACGCGTGGGGAAGGTGTCGCCCGAGGCCATGAGCGTGCTCTCCCGTCACGGCTGGCCAGGCAATGTGCGCGAACTCGAGAACGTCGTCTATCGCAGCGCGGTGATCGCCCAGGGAGATGCGATTCTTGTGAAGGACCTCCCGACGGAGCTGCGGGAAGCGGTGGCCTCGCTTCCGGTCTTGTCGACGGACGCGGTTGTTCCTGTTCCGGCCTCGGACACCGTCGAACCCGCTGGTTCGGTTCGGACACCGTCCGAGACCCAGGCTCTGGATGCCGCCTTCGATTCCATCCTCGAGCTCTGCGGCCGCACCGGCGAACCGCTCCTGGCGACGGTCGATAAGGCCCTGGTCGATCGAGTCCTCAGGGCCGAGGGCGGCGATCACGCGAAGGCGGCCACCCGGCTCGGAATTGCCAAGGCGGCACTCAAGCGCCGGCTCGGTGAGCCCGATGTTTGATCGCAAATTTGGCGATTGAAATCGGACCAGGGTGGGACTGGAAACGCAGACGCCGCGATCCCTGGGGAATCGCGGCGTCGTCACGAAGCGCAGTGGATACGTCACTTCTTCCACGGTGCCTGCACGACTCGGTAGCCGTCGGGCGTTTTCCGAAAATACACGTCGTCGCATTCGTGGTACTCAATATCCTGATACCAGACGCTCTTTGTGTCCGCGGGGAGGGCCCGGGTGATCGCTCCAAGCGGAGCCTGGGTCCAGACGAGCCCTTCGGGCGTCTTGACGAAGAACTGGCCGTCTTTGAAGAGGAACTCCTTTTGGCCGAGCCATACGGACTGATATTCCGCCGCGGGGGCGCTCGGGGCGGGCGATGGGGCCGCCTGGACCACGGTGACTGGAGGATCGACGATCACATATCCTTCCGGGGCCGGGCGGTAGTAGACGTCTTCGCAGCGGTAATACAGCACATTGCCGATATAGATCCGCGTATAGAACGGTGGCAGCGTCCGGATCACGATGCCGCGCGGCGGACGCACAAGCATATAGCCGCGGGGCGTATAGCGGTAGTACAGCCCGCGATGCATGTAGAAGCGATCGCGGCCGTGGACGACTTCGACGGCCCCGCGGGGAAAGCCCAAGCCAATGGAGAATCCGATGTGAGTGTCCGCATTGGCTTTCGTAGTCAACAGGGGGGGCGCAGCAACGGCGCACAGTACGGTGATCGTGGCGAGGAGTCTTGAATTCATGGTGATAGAGGAAACTGTGGGATTTTGACCTTCACTTCCTAGACGCGTTTCCTGGGAAAGCGGCGACAGGGAGACCCTATGCGTGCCGGATGGGCCTGGATGTGATGGGGTAAGGTTCCAATTATGAGCGTTGGCGGCGGGTGGGGGTGCATTCATCACGACTTTAAAAATTCGTGTAGTCAATGGTCGGTCAGAAGCGTCCCAAAGCCGGTATCGATCTTTTTGACAGGAACCCTCAACCTAAACCATTACCCGCATGTCCTCGATCAACTCCTTGGGATCAAATGCTGCGTCGAACTCCGGCGTCGATTCGACTGCCTTCCAGCAGCGCCAGACCGACTTCCAGTCGCTCGCCGCTGCGCTTCAAAGCAACGATCTCGCGTCCGCCCAGCAAGCTTTGACTCAAATTCAGAAAGACAACCCGAAGCTGGCGCAGGCGCTTCAAAATCTAGGGTCCAACGCGAGCAACGGAAACTCGCCGCTCGGTGACCTTTCGAACCTGGCCACTGCTTTGAATAGCGGAAATCTGAATGGCGCGCAGGCTGCGTTCAAGGCACTGCAGTCACATCGTCACCACGGCCATCATCGCGCCGCTCCAAAACAGGCGGTGTCTGCCTCGGACACGGATGGCGACAGCGATGGTTCCACCGGGCCGTCGACTTCGACCCTTGGGACTGTGATCGACACTTCGGCTTGAGTCCGAGGTGCAGAGCGAAGGATTCGAAGGCCCGGGCAAGCCCGGGCCGATTTTTTGATCCCTGCCCGCCTGTGGCGATGCCACTGCGTTGCAGGACGCCGGGCAGGAATTCGCTCGAATGGAGTGTGCCGTTATCCATTGTTTTTCGATCCCGATGAGCCAAACCGCGCCCGCCTTCAAGATTCTCGGCTACCGGGATTTCAGATACTCGTTGATATCCCGCTTCCTGGCGGAGTTTGGTTTGATGATGGTGAGCGTGGCAGTGGGCTGGCAGGTCTACGGACTCACGCATCAGGCCATGGCGCTGGGCATCGTGGGGCTCATGCAGTTTGCACCGGCCTTCGTGATGACGCTCCCGGGGGGGCTGGCGTCGGATCGTTTCGATCGCAGGAACGTCCTGCTCTTCGGGTATATCTTGGAGACGATCGTGGCAGCGACGCTGCTGACGCTGACGGTGTCGCACCATCTGCATGTCGGGTTGATTTACGGGGTGCTGACGCTCGTCGGGGTGGGGCGGGCCTTTATCGCGCCGGCCAGCCAGTCGCTCGTGCCGTTTCTGGTGCCGCAGGGGGACTTCGTTCGCGCTGTGGCGTGGGCATCGTCGTCGTTTCAGGCGGCGGCGATAGCGGGGCCGGCGGCGGGCGGACTGCTCTACGGATTTGGTCCGGGGTATGTCTATGGCTTCGCGCTAGGGTGTTTCTTGGTCGCGGGCGTTTTGATCGTGAGCCTGCAGACGCGACTCAAGATTCACAATCCGTCCGCGGCGGGCCTCAAGGCGTTGTTTTCGGGTGTACGCTTTGTCTTCGAGCGGAAGATCATCCTGGGGGCGGTTTCTTTGGATCTTTTTGCGGTGCTATTTGGCGGTGCGACGGCGCTGCTGCCGATCTACGCTAGCGACATCCTTCACACGGGACCCTGGGGGTTGGGCATGTTGAGGAGTGCGCCGGCGCTGGGCGCCGGGATCACGGCATTGTGGATCGCGCAGCGACCGATCCGGCATCGTGTGGGCCTGAAACTTTTCCTGTGCGTGGCGCTGTTCGGGGTGTTTACGATCGCCTTTGGAGTGAGCCGGTCGTTTTGGGCATCGCTGGTCCTGCTCACGCTGCTCGGGGCGGTTGACATGGTCAGCGTGGTGGTCCGCCAGACCCTGGTTCAGGTGAATACTCCGGACGAGATGCGCGGCAGGGTGAGCGCAGTGAACATGCTGTTCATCGGTGCGTCGAACGAACTCGGGGAATTTGAGTCGGGGGCTACTGCCGCGTGGTTTGGGGTCGTGCGCTCGGTAGTGATTGGCGGGATCGGCACCCTTGGGGTGGTTGGGTTCTGGACGTGGCTGTTTCCCGATCTGAGGCGAATGCACGATCTGGATCCGAAGGCCTGACCCGGTCAGGGGGCGGCTCAGGACAGACCGTTTTTGCGGGTCACGCCGTTTTCGATCACGCCGGCGCCGATTGCGTAGCGGGTGAGGCCGGCGGTGTCGTGGATGTCGAGTTTGTCCATGAGCTGCTGCCGGTGTTTCTGGACGGTCTTGATGCTGATGCCGAGGGCGGCGGCAACCTGCTTGTTGGCGGCGCCTTCAGAGACGAGTTGGAGCACTTGGAGCTCGCGGGCGGTGAGACCGTCGTTGCGCCCTCTTTCGCCGAGGGATCGGGATGAATACTTTCTCGTTTTGGCGGGAGTGGCGCAGCCCTGCACGATCGGCAGGAACGGAGTCTTGCCCTTCACGATATGCCGGATCGATTTGGCCAAGGTTGCGTAGCTGTTTTCCTTGGAAATGAAACCGTGCGCGCCGAGCTCGGCGGTGCGCTCGATGTATTTGTCGTCGCAATAGGCGGAGAGTACGACGAGCTTCGTATTGGGTCTGGCCCTGCGGATCTGGCGCATGGCCTCGAAGCCGTTGAGCACAGGCATCGAAAGGTCCATGATGACGAGGTCGGGGGAGAGCTTTTTGGCGAGGTCAACGGCTTCCTTGCCGGTCGAGGCCTCTCCGACGATATTGAAATCTTTTTCGTTTCCGAGCAGGGTGCGCAGTCCCTCCCGAATCAAATTGTGATCGTCTGCGATTAGGATCGTGGTGCGGGTCTTAGGCATGTTGGTTCAACGATTCGTGTAGGGCAAAAATTGAATACGCCTCGAGGCACAATGCCCCTGGTCAATCGGCGATACCGCCTTTGTTTGTGCAGGATTTTCTGTGGAGAAAACCGGGTTGGATGAAGCGGGAGTCATTGAAAGAAGCGGAACATCAAGCCAAAACTGAAGGGCGACCAAAAATCCGAAACTGTGGTGAACTGGCGGCGTAAGTCGCTTTAAGCTAAAAACTCGCAGCGATTGCGAGGAGATGTTAATGGGGTAAAGACCTACCTAAGTGGCATGAAAAATAAGTGAAAATAGCCTCGGTGTTCGGTGGGTCATCACCCCATATATTCACTCGGCCGGATATTATATACTCGGTGCCGATAATGCCTCACCAACAACCGTCTGCGTGCCTTCCAGCCAGCAAGAGAACGACGACTTCAGGCAGTGCGATGCAATCCGACCGAAGCTATCGCGGATTGCGGGTACTGCTGCTTGAGGATGACGTATTTGTCCGGGACATCTGTGGGCGTTCGCTGGCCAAGATGGGTTTTGAAGTCCGTGCGGTGTCAGACACGGAGGAGGGGTGGCGACAGTTGGAGGCGGGCGGCGTGGATCTTATGATCACCGATCATCACATGCCCAATGCGACGGGCCTTGAATTGATCGAGCGTGCGCGTGAGCGAAAGTTGGACACTCCGTGTATTTTGATCTCGGGCAACATGCCTGTGGTGGCGACGACAGCGATCGAGAAACTGGGGCGTGCCCGTGCGATGAACAAGCCATTCTCCATCGGGGATCTGAGGGCGGTGATCGGCGAGCTGATCGCGCCCCGTGAGCAGACTTAGGGCCTCGGCACGCCGCGGGTGGTTCGGCCGGGCTTCGTGCCGCTTGGCGGCGACTTCGCCCGGCAGTCTTCTGCGCTGTTGTTCTGTTTTGGCCGGCGTGCTGCCGACTGGCGTAGCGGGGCATTGTACGTCGCGAAAGCGTTGACGAAGACTGGCGGAGAGAGGGGGATTCGAACCCCCGGTACGGTTTTACCCGTACAACGGTTTAGCAAACCGCCCCTTTCGGCCACTCAGGCATCTCTCCGGAAAGTGGTCGCTCAGGCAAAGAACCGGGGAGCCCAAGTGCAAGGCGGTTTTTTTGGTTTAATCCTATTTCTTTACCTGTACCCGTTTGATCCGATAGTAGCGTACCTCATCGTGATCCCTCTCCTGCCTCTGGTCTGATTCCATGAACACCCCGGCGTCTACCTCCGCGCACCGGATCCTCGTCGTCGACGACAATAGTTCGATCCATGACGATTTCCGTAAGATACTTGAAACCAGGGATAAGCAATCTACCATTGAATCCGGCCTAGATGCGATGGAGGCGGTTTTGTTTGGTGACGAGAAGGAAGTGTCGCCCGTTGCCCTCTGCGCCTGCGTCTTGGATTCGGCGTACCAGGGGCAGGAGGGGTTTGAGAAAGTGCGGCAGGCGAGGGAAGAGGGCCGGCCGTATTCGATGGCGTTCGTGGATGTCAGAATGCCGCCGGGCTGGGACGGGATCGAGACGACGGGGAAGATTTGGGAGGTGGACCCTGACATCCAGATCGTGATCTGCACAGCCTACTCGGATTACTCGTGGGACGATATGATCGCGAAGATCGGGCAGACCCACCGGCTGTTGATCCTGAAGAAGCCTTTCGACCCGGTGGAAGTGCTTCAGTTGGTGAGTTCGCTGACGGAGAAGTGGCAACTTCTGCAGGCGAACCGGCGTAACACGGAGGAGCTGGAGCGGAAGGTCGAAAAACGAACGCTCGAGTTGAAGGAGGCGAAGGATGCCGCCGAGGCTGCCAACCGGGCGAAGAGCACATTCCTGGCGAACATGAGTCATGAGATCCGCACTCCGATGAATGGAGTCATCGGAATGACTCACCTGCTGCTGGAGAGTCCGATGTCCAAGGAACAGCGCGATTTGCTGGAAGTGGTGCGCGTGAGTGGGGAGTCGTTGCTGTCATTGCTGAACGACATACTCGACCTTTCTAAAATCGAGGCCGGCAGGCTTGAGCTCGAAGAGACCGAGTTTGATCTGCGCGAGCTCGTCGAGGATGCGGCGGAGCTATATGCGGTGAGTGCCGGGAAGAAAAACGTGGAGTTGATCCTGGATATCGACCCGCAGCTTCCGACGCAGGTGGTGGGAGATTCGCATCGCCTGAGGCAGGTGTTGACGAACCTTATTGGAAACGCGGTGAAATTCACGGCCAAGGGAGAGATCCTTGTTCGAGTGGCGGGCGAGGGGGAGGCGGATGGGAAGCGAATGTATCTGCTGGAGGTACAGGATTCGGGCATTGGCGTAGCGGAGGAGGTTCAGCCGCTGCTATTCAGACCGTTTGTCCAGGAAGACACCTCGACGACGCGGCGCTTTGGGGGGACGGGACTTGGCCTGGCGATTTCGCGGCATCTGGTGCAGCGAATGGGGGGAGCGATTGGATTGCGGAGTGAATTGGAGAAAGGGTCGACCTTTTGGTTTCGAGTGCCGCTTCCTTCCGTGCCTGGGGTGACGAATCCGCATGTGAACGACATGGACCTCGCGGGGAAGCGCCTGTTGATCGTCGATGACAACTACAACAGCCGCCGGCTTGTCGAACATCAAGCGAAGCGATGGGGGTTGGACGTGCGCACGGCAGGCGATGCGGCGTCGGCGTTGGAGCTGGTCGACCGAGAGCAGGCAGCTGGCCGTAAATTTGATCTCGCGTTGCTCGATTCGCAGATGCCTGGGATCGACGGGCTGACGCTCGCGAGGCAGCTCCACGGGGATCCCCGCAGTGCGGCGCTTCCGATAGTGATGATGACGCCGTTGCTCGACCGTATTCCAGTGGAGATACAGAGGGAAAGCGGCATCCTGCACTGCCTCATCAAGCCTGTCAGGATGGGCAATCTTAAGTCGGCTCTGATCTCGTGCATCGACGGGAAGGCGGCAGTGGTGTCCACGCCGCCGTTGGAGGAACTGCGGCCGTTGGACGATCTTTCCGTACTGGTGGTGGAGGACAATCCAGTGAACCAGAAGGTCGCACTTGCGATGCTTAAGAAACTCGGGTGTTCGGCGGACCTTGCCGACAACGGCGTGCAGGGCTTGGAGGCGGTGGGGAAGAAGCGATACGACGCAGTCTTGATGGACACGCAGATGCCGGAGATGGATGGACTCGAGGCCACGAGGCGGGTGAGGGCGCTCGAGGCGGGCGGCGAGTGGCCGGGGCGCAGCCGCCTATGGATTGTGGCGCTTACGGCCAATGCGATGCAGGGGGACCGGGAAAAATGCCTGGACGCCGGGATGGACGATTATGTGTCCAAGCCGATCCGACTGAACATTCTCAAATCCACGCTATTGAAGGCATCGCAAGTGGGAACGGTCGGCGAGCGCACGTGCTAGCGATGGCTGGCGGCGGGGGCAACAGTGCCTGGAATCGTGAGCGTGATGACCGGACCGGAGTCTGAGTCGGAAGCAGGGGCGGCGACAGGGGAGGCGTCAGACAAGCCGCCATCGGACTTTGAGAGGGGGGCGGGCTGGAGGGGAGAGTCGGAGGCGGGGGTTGGAGCGGGGATGTTGGCCGCGAAGGGGGGGCTATC
>JAJXYI010000550.1 GCA_021780625.1 bacterium
GAAGTCCCGCTCGAGGACATCATCGCGGATCTCTTTCAGTCGCGCTGAGGCGCGTGAGTCGTATCCGCGCGCCGGACACGTCCGCCCGCGTTCAATCCGCCGTCGCCGGCTTCCGCGCGGACCAGGCCCGGAGCGCCGTGCCGGTCCTGGAATCGGCGCAGGCCTCGATGCCCGCGCGTCCGCCCGCATACACGACCCGTCCGCCATCGCGGCCGCCGCCGGGCCCCAGGTCCACCAGCCAGTCGGCCAGGTTGATGACATCGAGGTTGTGCTCGATGATGAGCACCGTGTTGCCCGCGTCGCGAAGCTGGAAGAGCAGGTCCATGAGCTTCTGGATATCGGTCCAATGCAGGCCGGTCGTGGGCTCATCGAGAATGTAGAGGGTGTCGCCCTGCTGGCGCTTGCTCAGCTCGAGAGAGAGCTTGAGCCGCTGCGCCTCGCCGCCGGAGAGGGTCGTCGCCGACTGGCCGAGCGTCAGGTAGCCAAGGCCCACCGCATCGAGCGTGTTGAGCTTGTCCATGATGCGCGGGATGTTCCTGAACAGCTCCCGCGCCTCGCGCACGGTCAGTTCGAGCACGTCAGCGATGGACTGCCCGTGGAAGAGCACCTCGAGCGTCTCGCGGTTGAAGCGCCGCCCGCCGCAGCTCGGACACGGCGCGTAGGCGTCGGCCATGAACTGCATGTCGAGCTTGATCGCGCCGTCGCCCTGGCACCGCTCACAGCGTCCACCGCGGATGTTGAAGGAAAAGCGGCTCGCCTTGTACCCGCGCACCTTCGCCAGCGGCACTTGTGCAAACAGGTCGCGAAGCAGCTCGAGCAGACCCACGTAGGTGGCCGGATTCGAGCGCGGGCTTCGCCCGATCGGTTCCTGGTCCACGAGCACCAGACGCGAGAAATGATCCAGCCCCTCGATCGCGCGATGACGCCCCGGCAGGCCCCGCGCACCGTTGAGCTTTCTCGCCGCAGCCACCGCCAGGATGTCGTTGACGAGCGTGCTCTTTCCCGAGCCGCTCACGCCCGTCACGCACGTCAGCAGGCCGATCGGAAACGCAGCGTCCACCGACTTCAGGTTGTACTGGCTCGCACCGAGGATCTTCAACCAACCCTCGCCCGGGGTCTTCGAAGGGGCGTCCTTGTAAACCGTGAGCTTGCGCGAGAGGTAGGGCCCCGTGCGCGACACCCTCGCCGGCAGGCGGCAGCAGGCTTCGATCGTCCCCTGGAACAGCAGTTCACCGCCCTCCGTGCCCGCCTCGGGCCCGAGTTCGATGATCTCATCGGCGGCAAACATCGTGTCCTCGTCGTGCTCGACGACGATCACCGTGTTCCCACGGTCGCGCAGCGCTCGGAGCTGAAGAAGCAGCCGCTCGTTGTCCGACGGATGCAGTCCGATGCTCGGCTCGTCCAGGACGTAAATGACGCCCATCAGACCCATGCCGAGCTGGGTCGCAAGCCGCACGCGCTGTGCTTCGCCACCGGAGAGAGTGTCGTAGTCGCGATCGAGCGTGAGGTAGCCCAGTCCCGTTTCTACGAGGAAGCCCAGCCTCTGCTCGATACCGCCGATGACGTCGCGCAACGCCTCTCGATCCGCGTACCGCGCCTGCCAGGCGCGCGCAAGACCGTGGGCGGTCGTCACGTCCATAGCCATGAAGTCCGGGAATCCGAGGTTGGCGGAGGCCGTCGCGGTCGGATCCGCTGGCGATCCGGCAATGAACACGTGGCTCGAACGCGGCTTGAGCCTCGCGCCCCGGCACTCGGCGCATTCGCCGCTGACCATGTAGGTGCTCAGCCGCGCCCTGAATCCCTCGCTGTCCGTATGTCGGAAGCTGTCGTCCAGGTCTGCAATCACGCCCTCGAAGGGCATCGCCTTCGGCTCGCGCATGCGGCGCAGCTTGAACGCAAACATCCGCTCGCCCGCACCGTGAAGAATCGCGTCGCGCGTCGAATCGGGCAGTTTCTTCCACGGAACGTCCGGGTCGAAGGGCAGCTGCTCGGCGAGCTGCTTGAGGAGCGCGTTGTGTTTGATGATGAGATTCTTTCCCCCGATGCGCCACGGTTTGATCGCTCCCTCGCGCACCGATTTTTCGGGATCAGGCACGACCAACTCCGGCACGAACCGCAGGCTTCGCCCCAGCCCGCCGCAGGTCGGGCAGGCGCCCTCCGCGTGGTTGAAGGAAAAATTCCGGGGTGTGAGCCGTTCGTGAACCTCGCCGCAGGTCTCGCAGGCGAGGTGCTGGCTGAGCACGAGTTCCCGCCAGGGTGCATCAGGACCCGACTGCGCGAGCACGAGCGCGCGGTCCTTGCCCTCGCGAAACGTCAGCTCGAGCGAATCGGCCAGCCGCGAGCGCTGCTCGTGAGCGGCCACCAGGCGGTCCACGACCAGGTCCACCGCGATCTCACGCGTACCCTGCCCGAACGGCACAAGCTGCGGGTCGTCGAGCGACTTGATCTCCCCGCCAATCCGCACGCGCTGAAAACCGCGCTGCCGCAGACGCGGCAGCTCCTCGCGCAGGACACTCGCCTTCGCACTCATCAGCGGAGCGAGCAGCATGATCCGCTGCCCCGGGCAATTCGTCAGCACGTGCGCGACGTTGTCGTCGAGCGAACGCTGCACGATCCGGCCGCCGTCCTTCGGGCAACGCGCCTCGCCCGCCAGCGCCCAGAGCAGGCGCGCGTAGTCCGCGATCTCCGTCACCGTCGCAATCGTGCTGCGCGGCGATCCTCCACCCGTCCGCTGCTCGATCGCGAGCACCGGAGACAGGCCATGGATGAAATCGACATCCGGACGCTTGAGCTGGTCGAGCACCTGGCGCGCCTGCGTCGACAGGCTTTCCATGTACTTGCGGTAGCCCTCGGCGTAGAGCGTGTCGAACGCCAGCGACGACTTGCCCGAGCCGCTGGGACCCGTGATCACCACGAGCTTCCCGCGCGGGATCCTCAGCTCCAGGTTCTTCAGGTTGTGCTCCCTGGCTCCCTTGATGTGGATGTGCGTCGCCGCCTGCATTCGGTTCAAAGCGGGTAATCAGCACCGAAAGGCACGCGAACGCAACCGATCGCCGCGCCCGCGCCGCATCTTCGGCAAACCCCAGAAAAATCGCTTCTAATGAAAATCACTTTCACACTCCGCGCTTGATACCCCTGGGGGGCCGCTTTTCTTGAGTGCTCGACCGAAGTTAAGACAGGGCGTCACCCCATGCCCGGCCTTACCCAACAGCGACGGTCGACCATTACCCCATGATGTGCTCCCTCCTCGTCCGCCCGGACTCGCGCCGGGCGAAGATCGCGGGCGTGTTGCCCGCCTTGTGCCTGCTTCTGCCGCTTACCGCACGCGCAGTCCGCTTTAACGAAGGCGAATTGAAGGGCAGTTTCGACACCACGATCTCCGTGGGCGTGCTCGACCGGCTCCAAAATCCGAGCCCCGCCTACTACGGCACCAGCTCCACGTTCGACGGCGTGCCGGGGCTGCAGAACTCGGTGAACGCCGACGACGGCAATCTCAATTTCCCCAAGGGCATCGCCTCCGAACTCGCCAAGGTGAACCATGAGTTTGAACTCCATTATCGCGACTCCGGCTTCCTTGCGAGCGGGTACTATTTCTACGACGCCAAGGTGCAGAACGACTGGCAGGGGCGCACGCCGCTCTCGGACGCCGCACGCAGCCGCGTCGGCAAGGGCGGACGACTGCTCGACCTCTACGCGTACACCAACTTCGACGTGGCGGGCCACCCCGTCGAGGTCCGCGTCGGCCGGCAGGTCCTCAGTCTCGGCGAGAGCACGTTCATCCCGAACGGCATCAACGTCATCAACCCCTACGATCTCTCGAAACTCCGCGTCCCCGGCGCGGAGCTGAAGGACGCGCTGCTTCCGATCACGATGGTGAAAGGGTCGATCGGCCTGACGGACAATCTGACCGTCGAGCCTTTCTGGATACTCGAGTTCCAGCGCAACGAGATCGAACCTGCGGGCACCTATTTTTCGACGAACGACTTCGCCTCCCGCGGCGGCGACAAAGTGATGCTCGGCTTCGGACGCCTGCCCGACAGCGGCACGCTCGGCGCGATCCCGCGCACGACTGACCGCACGCCGCACAGCCCGAACGAGGGCGGCCTCGCCGTGCATTGGACGGACTCCGCGCTCAACGACACCGAGTTCGGCTTCTTCGTCGTGCGCTACAACAGCCGCTCGCCGGTCGTCAGCGCCATCACCCCGACCGCCGGCGTGAACCCCAACCTCACGGGTCCGCTCACCGCGGTCTTCATGCAGGCGGGCATGGCCCCGGCCGCCGCAGCCGCCCAGGCCACCGGACTGTTCCAGCTGGTGATGCTCTCACAGACCAACCCCGCCGCGCTCACCCCGACCCAGATCGCAACCCTCCAGGCTCCGTCCACGCAGGCCGCCCTCGCCGGCGCCCAGCAGATCGCCCTGCTCACCGCCGCCTCCAACGGACGCTACTTCGTCGAGTTTCCGGAGGGAATCACGATGCTCGGCGCAAGTTTCAACGCGAGCCTCGGCAACACCGGCATCTCCTGGCAGGGCGAGGTTTCCTACAAGGACCGCGTGCCGCTCCAGATCGACGACGTCGAGCTGCTCTACGCCGCGCTGTCCTCGCTGAGCCCTGTTTTCGGGGCCAACAACCAGGTCGGATCCTATCTGGGACAGTACGGACGCGAGGTCAGCGGCTACCGTCGGCATCAGGTCTGGACTGCGCAGACGACGATGACAAAGACGCTCGGCTCGCTCCTCGGCTCCTCCCAGACCACCGTGCTCGCCGAGGTCGGAGGCGTCTGGGTGAACTTGCCCGACAAAAGCGTGCTGCGCTACGACGGCCAGGGTACCTTCACCAGCGGCAGCGCCGCCGCGATGGCCGCCACGACCAACCCGCCGCTCCCCGCCACGCCCGCCAGCGCGTTCGCCGACTCCTTCTCCTGGGGCTACCAGGCCGCCGCGCGCCTCGACTACGAGAACGCCTTCTTCGGCGTGAACGCCCACCCGCTGATCGCCTTCACCCACGACGTCTCCGGCAACACGCCGCTTCCGCTGGGCAACTTCGTCCGCGGGCGCAAGAGCCTCACGCTCGGCGCCGACTTCACCTACCTCGACGCTTGGGAGCTCGACCTGCGCTACGTCAACTTCTTCGGGGGCGGCGCCTACAACCTGCTCGCCGACCGCGATTACGTCTCCGCCACCGTCAAATACTCTTTCTGACACGCCCCCTCCCCATGAAACGCCATACTCTCCTCGCCGCCCTCGCATTGGCCGGCCTTCTCGCCGCCGGCGCGACCTCCGCCCGCGCAGCCATCTCCGTCCAACAGGCCGACCGCCTCGGCAAGGACCTCACCCCGCTCGGCGGTGAACGCGCTGCCAGCGCCGACGGTCTCGTCCCCGCCTGGGACGGCGGCATCCTGACTCCACCCGCCGGATACAAGGTCGGCATGCACCACCCTGACCCCTACGCGTCCGATCAACCGCTCTTCGTCGTCACCGCCGCCAACGTCGACAAGTACCGCGACATGCTCACCGCGGGCGCGCGCGCGATGTTTGCGACCTACAAGGACTACAAGATGATCGTGTATCCGTCGCACCGCAGCTTCTCCAACCCGCAGCGGATCTACGACGCCACGCGACGGATCGCCACCACCGCGAACCTGGTCGACGACGGCAACGGAATCGAAGGCGCCGCCGTCGGCACGCCTTTCCCCATCCCGAGCAACGGACTCGAGGTCATCTGGAATCACCTCACGCGCTACCGCGGCATCGCCGCCGAGCGCCACGTCAGCCAGGCCGCCCCCCTGCGCAGCGGCGCCTACTCGCTCGTCGATTTCGAGGACGAATTTTTGTTCAACTACGCCCGGCCCGGGATGAGGCCCGACAAGCTCGACAACATCCTTGTCTATTTCAAGCAGGCCGTCGTCGCGCCCGCCCGCGTCGCGGGCTCGATCCTCGTGGTCCATGAGACACTCGATCAGGTGAAGGAGAATCGACAGGCCTGGATCTACAACCCCGGCCAGCGCCGCGTGCGCCGAGCGCCCAATGTCGCCTACGACGAACCCGGCACCAACGCCGACAACATGCGCACGGCCGACCAGTTCGACATGTTCAACGGCGCACCCGACCGCTACACGTGGCACCTGCTCGGGAAGCGCGAGATGATAGTCCCCTACAACTCGTACACGCTGCACAGCGACAAGATCACCAACGACGACATCATCCGCCCGCTGCACATCAACCAGGACCTCGCCCGCTACGAGGTGCACCGCGTGTGGGTGGTCGATGCCAGGCTCAAACCCGGCGCGCATCACATCTATTCCCGCCGCACGTTCTACGTCGACGAGGACAGCTGGCAGATCCTCGCGGTGGACCAGTACGACACCCGCGGCCAGCTCTGGCGCGTGTCGGAGGCGCATTGCATCAATTACTACGACGCAAAGGTCTTCTGGAGCACGCTCGAGGTGCACACGGACCTGCAGGCGGGCCGCTACCTGGTGTTCGGCCTGGATAACCAACGTCCGATGTACGATTTCACGATCCAGCGCACGCCCGCCGACTACACCCCCGAGGCACTGCGCCGCGCCGGCACGCGCTGAGTCGCGACACCCGCCATGTTCCGGCCGCTCCTCGTCAGGATCCTCGCCGCAGCGCTCGGCTTGATCGCCCTCGCCGCTCCGAGCACCGCGCGTGCGGGCACCGCCGTCCGCAGCCTGCTCCTCGACGTCCGCCGCCACGGCGACCTGCTCTTCGCCGTCGGCGAACGCGGGGCCATCCTGCGCTCGAACGACTCCGGAAAGGTCTGGGAGCGGATCCAAAGTCACAGCCCCGCCACGCTCACCGCCATCAGCTTCGCCCCCCACTCCCAGGCGGGGTGGGCCGTCGGACACGATGCGACGATCCTCGCGACCCGCGACGGAGGCTCGACTTGGAACAGCTGCTACCACGGCACCGACGCCTCCCAGTCCTTCCTCGACGTCCTCGCCATCGACCCGAACGAGGTGATCGCCGTAGGCGCCTTCGGCCTCGCGGTCGTCTCCCGCGACGGCGGACGCACCTGGGCGCCGCTGAAGGTCGAGACCGGCGACCTGCACCTCAACGCGCTGTGTCGGATCGCCGACGGACGGATCCTCGTCGCAGGCGAGGCGGGGTTCGCCGCCGTATCCGCCGACTCGGGACGCACCTGGACACCACTCTCCTCGCCCTACGACGGATCCTTCTTCGGCGCCGCCCCGCTCGGCGAATCCGGCGCCATCGTCTGCGGGCTGCGCGGCCACCTCTACGCCATCGCCGACCTTGGGCATCCCAACTGGGTCGAACTGCCCACGCCGGCGGGGTCCGGCCTGATCTCCACGGTCCTCCAACTGCGCGGCGGCGCCTGGCTTGCGGCCGGCCGCGGCCGCACGGTCCTCGTCAGCCGCGACGAGGGACGCAGCTTCGTCGCCTGGGACGCCGGCATCTCGACCGACATCGCCCGGCTCGCCCAGGCTCCCGACGGCTCCGTCATCGCCGTGGGCGAGGCGGGCGCGACCACGCTGCCCAAACCCTGATCCGCCCCGCCTCATGTCACGCCTCATCGACCGCTTCACCGCTTGGGTCTTCAGGCATCGTACCGTGCTCGTCGTGGTCTTTCTCGCCCTCACCGGCCTGATGGGCTGGCTCGCCCTCCATGTGCGCGTGGACGCGAGTTTCGACAAATCGCTTCCCTCCGACCATCCCTACATTCGCACCTTCAAGAAATACCAGGCCGACTTCGGTGGCGCGAACCGCGTGCTCATTGCCCTGTTCGCGAAGGACGGCACGATCTTCACCGCTCCGTTCATGAAGGAGCTCAAGCAGGCGACCGATGACGTGTTCTTCATCCACGGCGTCGACCGT
>JAJXYI010000339.1 GCA_021780625.1 bacterium
GCAAACCCTGGCTTGCGCGGGCCAAGGTCATACCAATCCCCCAGGCCCTCCGACAGAATGTCGTTCTTCGCGCGGCTTTCGAGATAGGCGAAGTAGCGAGCCATCTGTGGATAATAATCGCGGATCAGCGAGTCGTCCCCAGTAAACGCATACTGCTGCCATGGCACGATGATGAACGTCGAGCCCCACTCGGCTGCTGCGCGGAAGGTGCCCTTGAAATGGGCATACTCGGGCGCCGTGGTCGGAATCAAACCGTCCGGCGTCTGCGAGTCGGCCATGTCGTTCATCACCTTGCCGAAGATGCGATCCATGTTGAAGTCGTACCTCAGCGACGGTCCGTTGAGATGGTCCTGCTCAAGCCAGCCCAGGCGCTCGCGGTGCGGGCAGTCGGTGAGGATCGACATCATGTTCGAGCTCTGCGCCCAACGCACCAGCGTAAGGATTCGGCCGAGCAGCGGATTCGACGCGGCGAACGTGCCGACCGGCGCCGCGCTCGAGTGCACAATCACACCGTCAAGCGAATCGAGCTTCGGCAGTGCACCACCCGGTTTCGCCGGAATGAAAATCGCCTCCAGGTAACGGGCGCCGGAATAGAAGAAGCGCGGCATCCAGGTCTCTTCGCCGTCCGTCGCCTTCGTGTACTGCCACCAGGCACTTCCCCGCGAGATTCCACCCATCGTGCTGCGATTGATGGTGCCGTCGGGATTCGTGACTTCCGCAGGAATCAGCCGCACGCTGCTGCCCGCCGGCCCGCTCACGCGAATCCGCGGCATGTAAGAGGCGTTCTGCCCCAGATCATAAACGGCCGTCCCATCAGGAAAGACCTTAACCGCGATCGGCTTTCGCACCTCGATTGCCCGCACCGGTTGATCCGAAACGCTATGTCCACGAAGCGTCTTGCCAGGGAGCGACTGGCACACCGCCGCCTCCCAGCTGCTGTCGTCGAAACCGGGCTTGTCCCAACCCGCCTGGATCAACCGCGCATCCTCATCCTCGCCGCCATAGATACTGCAGAAGGTCACCGGACCGGGATGCGTCTTCCACGCCGTGTCCGTGGCCACCGTCTCGACATGCCCATCCGCATATTCGAGCCGCAGATTCAGGATCGCGCACAAGGGTCCAAATGAGCCGGTGAACTTGGTAAACCGCGCCTTGTCGCGCTTCACGACATTGTACATGCCGTTGCCGAGGAAAAGCCCGACCGCGTTATCCCCGGCGTGCAGCAGGGAGGTGACATCGAGCGTGTTGTAGAGAGTCGTCTTGTTGTACTCGGTCCACCCGGGCGACAGCAGGGCGTCGCCCGCCTTCGCTCCGTTCAGGGTCAACTCGTACTGTCCCAGGCCGCAGACCTCCACCAGCGCGCGACGCAGGCCGGGTTTCACCATAAAATCATGCCGGAGCAGCAGCGTCTCGCTCGCTCCGGAGGACGTGATCCAGCATCCTTTCCAGTCCCGGACGGACAGGTATCCCATCGTCCAGGAAGCCGGCGCGCTCCAAGCGCTGGGCTGTCCGTCCTGGTCCCAGGAACGTGCTTTCCAAAAAACCTGTTGTGAGGTGGCAAGCGGCGTCCCCGCGTAACGAATGTCCGTGGTCGCGTCCGATGCCACCCGACCGCTGTCCCAAAGGTCCCCGCGATCCTGTGCCAGTAGGGTCGGACTGGTAGCCACCAGGACTTGCCACGCGATTTGCCTATCCCCTCGGGCGGTGCCGGTGAGCTGCCAGGAGAGCTTCGGCCGCGCTTCGTCGATGCCGAGCGGATTCACGCTCGAGTCGCAGCGAAGGTCCGCGACGGACAGCTCGGCGCGAGCAAGGGGCGCAAGCGCAAGCGCGCCGGCGAAAAGGATCAGGTTGCGGCGAACGGCGGAGGCGGTCATGGGAGCAGGTCGGTCAGAGTCGGGAGGGATCGAGGACCACGTATTTGATGCGCTTGCGGTCCCAGCTGTAGGTGATGCGCACAAGGCCGTCGGAGGTCTGGATGACCGCCGGATACGCGTAACCCGCGGGCATCGGCTTGCTCTCCAGCGTGAGCACGTGCTTCCAGTTCACTCCGTCGGTCGAGATCGCCACGTCGAGCGGCCAGCGGTTGCCCTTGCCGGGCGACTCCGGACGCTGCGCGGTGTCGTTGTAAACAATCAGCTGGCGTCCGTCCGCAAGCGTGACCGCATCGGTGCCGGAATTGGGGTTGGGCAGAATGGTCGCGGACAGCGGACTCCAGGTGCGTCCCTCGTCCTTGGACCACGTCATCGCCACGACGCCCTGACGGGTCCGGCAAAGCGCCTCCAGCCGGCCGTCCTTGAAGAACAGGATACTGGGTTGAATCGCATCGAAGTTCGGCCCCTTGGGCACATTGGCCGTGGCCACCCAGGTCTTCCCGCCGTCCGTCGAGCGTTCGAAATGGACTCGCCAGCCCTTGGGTCCGCCCTCGCGACTCGAGGGGGACAACCAGGCGCCGTCAGCCAGGATCACGGGCTTGTTCTTGATGGGTCCGAGAATGCCGTCGGGCAGGCGCCGGGCCGCGCTCCAGGTGACACCACCGTCGGTCGACGTCTTCACCATGCCCCACCAGGCCGCAGGCTTGGGTCCGACCTTGTAGAAGAGGAAAAGAGGGCCGCCATGCGGCGCCTGGAACAGCACGGGATTCCAGGTCGGGTAACGCGTGCCGTCGGGCTGCACACCGTCGGCCGCCTTCTCCTGCGGCAGCCAGTGACCATCGACATTGCGCGCCACCCAGATGCAGACGTCGGGGGCGCGTTCCCGCGTGCCGCCAAACCACGCAGCGACCAGATGACCGGGCGAAACCTCGGCGATCGTCGAGGCATGGCAGGACGGATACGGAGCCTTGGTGAAAATGAATTCGGAGCGAACGATCGCGGACGAGGCGTCCGCGAAGCAGAGACCGGCGGTCACAAGGAGGACCGCGGCGAGACGGAGGCAGGTTGACTTCATGAGGAAACGGAAGCGGGTTTTTCCTGCGGTCGCATCCACAGGGCACAGAGGAATCCGACGGCCAGGATCGTGGCGGTTCCAAAGACGATGATCAGGAACCCGTGGAACGGACTGCGCAGGTCGGCTGGCAGCGACGCAATCTGCGGTGAAAGGGTCATCCAGAGGATCATCAGGACTCCGCACAGGACGCCCGTGAACGCCGCGCGCCCGCCGACCCGGCGCGAGAGCATGCCGAGCAGGAACAGGCCGAGCATGCCACCGCCGAACACGCCAGCCAGCATCCACCAGGTGTCGAGCGCACTCTTCACGTGCACCATCGCCAGCGCCATGAGCGTGCCAAGCACGCCCCACAACACCGTGGTGCGCCGCAACAGCCGCATCATCTGAGCGCCGCTGGCCTGCGGATTGACATAGCGCCGGTAGAAATCGTTGAGCAGGATCGTCGCCGAGGAATTCAGACTCGTGGACACCGTGCTCATCGCCGCCGCGAAGATCGCGGCCACCAGCAGACCGCTGACCCCGGACGGAAGGACCGTCACGATGAACCAGGGGAACACCGAATCCGAATGCGCCGCGCCGTGCAGTGAGGCGGGCAACTCGCCCGGATGCGTCGTGTAGTAGGCAAACAGGGCCGTTCCGATGAAGAAGAAGACGGCCGACAACGGCACGTAAAGGAGGCCTCCGATCCAGACGCTCTTGCGCGCCTCAGAGTCGGATTTCGCCGCGAGGTAGCGCTGCACGTAGTTCTGATCGACGCCGAAATTCTGCAGGTTGATCACCAGGCCGTAGGCGAGCACCACCCAGAACGTCGGCTGCGAAAGGCCGGCGCCGAAACTCCCGAGGCTGAACTTGTGATGTTCCGCGGCGATGCGGAAAAGCTGCGCCGGCCCTCCCGGCAGCATGCGCAGCATCAGCACCGCGCACAGCAGCGCGCCCGCCATCAGCACGACCGTCTGGATGGCATCGGTCCAGATCACCGCCACGATGCCGCCGACCAGTGTATAGACCGTCACGGATACGCCGGTGACGAGGATGATGGTGCGGATGTCCCAGCCCAAAAGCGCCGTGAGCGGCAGCGCCATGAGGTACATGACCGTGCCCACGCGGGCGATCTGGGTGAGCAGGTAACAGACTCCCGCATACACGCGCGCCCAGGCGCCGAAGCGCTTTTCCAGATGCTCATAGGCGGAGAGATGCCCCGCCTTCCGGTAGAACGGCAGGAACCAGCGCACGGCGATCCACGTAGCGAGGGGCAGGCCGAGGCTGAAGACAAAGGGATTCCAATTCGAGGCGAACGCCTTCCCGGGCAGAGCGAGGAAGCTGATGCTGCTCACGTAGGTGCCCAGGATCGACAGTCCCGTCAGCCAGCCCGGCAGGCTCCGGTCGGCCGCGGTGTAGCCCTCGACGGACCGGCTGCGTCGCCAGAAGCCCAGCCCGATCGCCATGGTGCCCGCGAAGTAGGTCGCGAGCACGACCCCGTCGAGCGTCGTGAAGTGCGTGGTCATGTCCGGAGAACGGCGACGCGCCTCAGTCTTCCGGCAGCTGGGTCTTTGACACCTGTCCGTCGTCGCCGACTCGCTGGATGCGAATCGCCATCCAGGGCCTTCCGGGAAGTTCGATCGAGCGCCCCGAGGCGTCGACGAAACGGTATTGGTTTTCCCGCTTCACGACGAATTCCCCTGGCACGGGCGTTATCGTCATGTTCCAGGTGTCGATGACATCCGCCTTGAAGCGCATGCCGTCGGCGAGCCCGTTCTTGTAGAGGTCGAAGCGCCAGGTCTTGGGCGCGTCGTGACCGAAGTAGATCAGGTAGTACTCACCAGGCTGGCCGGCGACGTTCGTCTCCCACCACTTGTCGATGGGGTCGAGTCCATCGGCCGGACCGGCGTCGACGATCTTCTTGAGGAAGGCCAGGCGCGGCTCGCTCTTGCCGTGCAGGGTGCCGCCGAAGGAGGTCCAAGTGTCGGTGGCGTCGGTGTAGAAATAGTCTCCGTGTCCCACGTAGGTGCCCGCGACGGTGCCGCACCAGAAGCGATTGACCATCTGTTTCGCGGTGAGGTTGCCCCAGCGGTAACGGCTGTCGCCCTCGTAGCGGACCTCGTCAAAGACGACGGGCTTGCGCCAGACGTCCCGATAGAGCTCGGCCCTGCCCGGATCCTCGACGGCCGAACCATTCTGGATAGAGGCGTGGGTGACCCAGGGCTTGGAGTTGTCGTATAGAAGCGACCCGTTGTGGATCGAGCGGAGGTGATTGTAGGGATCGGTCGCCTGGACCAGCTGGAAATAATGGTCCCAGTCGGCCATGGTCTTGGTGCGCACGAAGTCGAACTCGTTCGACATTGACCACCACACGTTGCGGAAGGCGGCAAAGCGCGCCACCACGTAGCGCAGGTACCGGTCGTCGGCCGCGCGTCCCATCGAATCGAAACCGTACGGCTTGTCGTAGGGGTCGAAGAGGATGATGTCGGCCTGGATCCCCAGATCGCGCAGCTGGCGGATGCGCATCTCGTAGTGCCGGAAGAAATCGACGTTGAAGCGCGTGAAGTCCCAGTTGTGCGGCGGCGTGCCCACGAAGGGCCAGCGCGGAGGCGGGAACTTCTTCCGGAAGTATTCCCGCTGCGGAAAGACGAGCATGCGGACCTTGTTGAAGGGCGACGCGGCGAGCGTCTTCAAGGTGAGTTCCTGCCAAGCCTCGGGTGTGTCGAGCCAGTTGTAGATGGTCGTGCCCAGCTCGTTGTAGGGCGTGCCATCCGCGTAGGCGAAGTGGTAGGTGTCGTGCACGCGGACCGGGCCATGGTTGCCCTTCGACGGCGGGGTCACCGTGAAGGTGCCCGTCTTTCCGGTGAGCTCCCAGCGGTTGCTATAAGTCTCGTAGTGCCAGACGCCCGTCGCCTCCGGCATGAAGCGCACGCGGTAGATGCCATCGCCGTCGTAGAAGCCGTCCACCTTGTGCGTGTGGGTGCCGTCGGTGAACACCGCGGAGAAACGGACGTCGACAAACGGATTGCCGTCCTTGGGGCCGTGAAGGGTCACCTCAAAGACGCCCCATTTCTCGGCCGTGGCGGGCGCCTGAGGGGCGGATGCGCGGAGCGAGACTGAGCCGAGCAGGACGAGGACGAAGGCGAACCAGAGGCGGGGGTTGAGGAGTCGCATGGGCGGCGGGGTCAGCGGGTAAGCCAGACAATCGTGATGCGCCCCGGTGTCGGGGCAATGGATACAACGCGACCGGCCTCGACGGACTCGTCGCCGGGCAGCACGCGGCCGGAGCGCGGGTCGATGCGGTGCACGTGGTAGGAACCGGTTTCGGAGCGGAGATCGAGCGAGACAGCCCCGTCGAGCGACACGGCGAACCAGGCACTGCCCGGCTGGCTGAGCGCCCACTGGCGATCGCCACCGGTGGAGGCGACGGGCTCCATGCGGGTGATCGAGGACAGCAGCGCGGGATCGGTGGTCGCAGGAAGGTTGGGCAGCGAACCGCCCGCGGCGACGTAGGCCCAGTCATGTGGCGCGTCGAGGCCCGTGATGATGGCCTTGTGCGGGAAGCGGCTGCGGTATTCGCGGACCATTCCCGCGAGCGAGGCCGCCGTGGCGCGGCCGCCGCGCCACTTGCGTTCGTACTGGCGCGGGGAGACGTGGAGACCGCCCGGGGGGGCGAACTCGCGGCCGTCCGCGCTGCGCCACCAATAGGTGAAGTCGATCACATCGACCACCGCCGCGCGCTTCGGGTCCGCCAGGATCGCATCCTGGACGTCCTTGCAGGCGCTCAGCGCGATGAGCGGGTGCCTGCCGGTCTCGTGCTCCCACTCGGCGACGACATCCAGCCAGAACTGCATGAACTTGAGCGGGCCGGTGTTCTCCGCGGAGATGGTGTGGATCACGTTCGGCTCGTCGGCCAGGTTCTCCAGGCAGTGCCGGATGTAGGCCCGGTGCAGGGCGCGCAGCTGCGGGTTGGAGACATCATAGAAATACTGCGCCATCTGCAGGTCGTGGTCCGCGACGTGCACCGGTTCAGGGAACGGCGTGTGGTTGATGTTGTTGGTCGGTCTCCAGGGGCAGTCGACCCAGTGGGCGCCGGCCTCGAGGAGGTTGTGCTGGAAATACATCTCGTTGATCAGCACGAGCCCCTTCCGGCGCGCCTGCTCCGCGAATTCGTGCAGACGGTGGAAATACCACGGATTGTATTTGGTCAGATCGTACCGGCTGAGGCCGTCCCAGGCCTTGCCGATGCCCGTGCGGGCGAAGGGCTGCTCGTAGAACGGCGGCCAGACGTCGCCGTCGGGGCGGCGCATCTGCTCGTGGTCCATGCGGCGCCGCTCGTACCAGAGGCCGTAGTGCTGGCGGATGTCGACCTGGTGCTTTGCCAGCATCGTGTCGGTCATCTGATTGAGGTCATCCGTGAAGATAGGCCCCGTCTTCCCCGGAGCGAAGCGCGTGATCGCGGGATCGGTCGCCTCGTTCCCGGCGAGCATGTATCCACGCCACCAGGAGATCGAGGACTCCGTGCCCGTGAGGAGGGCGCCGCGCGCGGCGAGCCAGCCGCCGGTCAGCTCGAGGGGGCGCCCGGCGGGGGCGGGTTTCGGGGCGAGAATCTCCGCGAGGTTCGGCACGGCGCTGGAAATGTCGGGCGCGGAAGAGCGGAGGACTTCACGCGGCTGAAGCGCGGCAAGCGCGGACCGGCCCAGACGAGCCTCAAGCTGCGCCTCATAGAGGCTCTCGGGATGGATGGTCTCGTTGACGTCGCTCCACCAGCCGTCGCCCACGAACTGCCCCCAGACACCGTCGGCCCAGTTCTCGGCGGTCGGCGGCTTGCGACAGATCACGACGGGCGCGCTGCACTGCCAGAGCATCGAATTGACCGCGGCCCAGCCCACACCCTGATTCCAGGTTTCCTT
>JAJXYI010000201.1 GCA_021780625.1 bacterium
CCCGACGATCGTCAACAACGTCGAGACGCTCTGCCATGTGCTCCATATCGCCGACATCGGCGGCGACGCCTATGGCAAGATCGGCACCCCCAACAACACGGGCACCCGCATCATCGGCGTCAGCGGCCATATCCAGAAACCGGGGTACTATGAGTTCGAGTGCGGCAAAGTCACGTTTGGCCGCCTTCTCAACGAGATCTGCGGCGGTCCCCTCCCGGGACACACTTTCAAGGCCGTCATCCCCGGCGGCTCCTCCGCCAAGGTCCTTCGCTTCGGCGAGCGGTTCAAGGTGAAGCAGAAGGACGGTTCGTTTGTCGACTGGGGCATCGACGACATCCCTCTCGATTTCGACTCGCTCGCCGCGTGCGGCACCATGGGCGGGTCCGGCGGCGTGATCGTCATGGACGACCGCGTCAACGTCGTCGAGGCCCTCGGCAACCTCAACGCATTCTACGCCCACGAGAGCTGCGGCCAGTGCACTCCCTGCCGCGAGGGCTCGCTGTGGATGAAAAAGATCACCCACCGCATGGTGCACGGCGACGCCCGCTCCAACGACGGCGAGCTGCTCAAGAGCGTTGCCGACCAGATCGCCGGCCGCACCATCTGCGCCTTCGGCGAAGCCTGCTCCTGGCCCACCCAGAGTTTCGTCCAAAAGTTCCCCGACGACTTCAAGGCCTACCCGGAGGCGAAGAAGGCCGCCGGCGGCAAGGCGCTCCCGCTCGTTTGAGGAGCACGGTGGCTCCCCTCAATTCTCCCATTCCTTCTCCTTCATCAATGACCACGCCCGCCAAAACCGACCTCATCACCGTCAACGTCGACGGCAGGGAGATCGCCGTGCCGAAGGGCACGAACATGATCGAGGCCGCCAAACTTCTCGGCATCGATATCCCGCACTACTGCTACCATCCCAAGCTGAGCGTGGTGGGCAATTGCCGCATGTGCCTCGTGGAAATGGGCATGCCCGCAGTCGACCCGGCGACCAAGCAGCCGGTCACGGATCCCGCCACCGGCAAGCAGAAGGTCAACTGGATGCCGCGCCCCACCATCGGTTGCGCCACCAACGCCTCCCCCGGCCTGCACATCCGCACCAACACCCCGCTCGTCAAGGACTGCCGCGAGGGCGTGATGGAGTTTCTCCTCGTCAACCACCCGCTCGACTGCCCCATTTGCGACCAGGCCGGCGAGTGCCGCCTCCAGGAGCAGGCCACCCAGTACGGACGCGGCTACTCCCGCTTCATCGAGCAGAAAAACGTGAAGCCGAAGCGCACCGTGCTCGGGCCGCGCGTCATGCTCGACGATGAGCGCTGCGTGCTCTGCTCGCGCTGCATCCGCTTCAGCAAGGACGTCGCCAAGGATGACGTTCTCGGCTTTATCGACCGCGGTAGCTACTCGACGCTCACCTGCTTTCCCGGCAGGCAGCTCGAAAACAATTATTCGCTCAACACCGTCGACATCTGTCCGGTGGGCGCGCTCACGAGCACCGATTTTCGCTTCAAGATGCGCGTCTGGTTCCTCAAGCAGACGAACAGCATCGACACCGAGTCGAGCGTTGGCGCCAACACGATCGTGTGGTCCCGCGAGGGCGTCATCTATCGCATCACGCCGCGCCGCAACGACGAGGTGAACGATACCTGGATGGCCGACAGCGGCCGCCTCTTCTACAAGCAAGTGCGCGCCGACAACCGTCTTCTCGCCGCGAGAATCGACGGTCAGGTCGTCGCACACGGCCAGGCGTTGCAGGCTGCTTCCGAACTGCTCAAGCAGGGCGGCGTCGCCATCGTCGGTTCCGGCCGTGCATCCGTCGAGGAACAGTTCCTCACCCGCAGGCTCGCCGAGTCCCTGAATGCCCCAGCCGCGATCGTCGCCAGGGTGGGGCAGGGCGACGGGCTTCTCATCTCCGCCGACCGCAATCCGAACACGCGCGGCGCACTTGTCACGGGTCTGATCTCCTCGCTGCCGTCGACCACGCTCGCGTCCCTCGCCCGGGCGATCGACGCCGGCTCCGTGAAGACGGTCCTCACGCACAACGAGGACCTGTTGGCCGCGGGTCTCACTCCGGCCCAGCTCGCCAAGGTCGCGGTGGTCTATGTCGGCACGCACGATAATGCCACGGCCGCCGCTGCGAGGATCCTGATCCCCTCGCTCACGGTGTTCGAAAAGAGCGGTTCCTTCGTGAACCAGCAGTTTCGCCTGCAGAAGTTTTCCGCCGCGGTGCCCGCTCCCGAGGGCGTCGCGGACGACCTCGCCACGCTCGGCACCCTGGTCAACGCGGCCGGTGGCTCCTGCCCGAGCGCCGGGCTGCCCGCGCTCTGGACCGCGCTCTCCACGGAGGTTCCCGTGCTCGCAGGGCTCGCGTATTCGAAGATTCCCGACACGGGTGCGGCGCTCGACGCTGCGGCCTGGGCGGGACTGCACTTCCCCGAGGGCGAGACCCTTCACTACAAACCGGCGAAAGCCTGATCCGTCCCTTTTCCCTCAATCTCCATGGCCGACTTCTACTTCAGCCTCCCGCCGCTGCTCCGAGGGTTTCTCCAGGGACTCGCGGTCGTCCTCGTGATCTTCCCGATCGCGGGCGCCTCGTCGCTGGCCGAGCGCAAGGTCTCCGCCTGGATCCAGGGCCGGCCCGGTCCCAACCGCGCCATCGTGCCGTGGTTCGCGGCCATTCCCTTCCTCGGCCGCTTCCTCCAGCGGCTCGGCCTCTTCCATCTCGCGGCCGACGGTGGAAAACTCCTGCTCAAGGAGGAGCCGCTTCCGGGGCACGTCCACAAGTTTTACTACACCATCGCCCCCTGGCTCGGGCTCATCCCCGCCTTCACGACCATCACCGTGGTCCCTTTCGGCGCGTATTGGGATTCCGCGATGCAGACGATGCATCCGCTCGTGCTGGCCAACGTCGACATCGGCATCCTCGCCGTATTCGCCATCGGCTCGCTGGGCGTCTATTCGGTGATCCTCGCCGGCTGGTCCTCCAATTCGAAGTATCCGTTCATCGGCTCCATCCGGGCCTCCGCCCAGCTGATCTCCTATGAGATCTCGATGACGCTGGCCGTGCTGCCGGTGTTCATGTGGATCAACTCGCCTGGGTCCGATGGCTCCCTGAGCCTCGCACGCGTGGTGGAATTTCAGTCCGGCACGCATTTCCTCGGCGGACTTTGGTTCGTGTTCCTCATGCCGCTGTCGGCGCTCATCTTCCTGATCGCCCTGTTTGCCGAAACCAACCGCCTGCCCTTCGACATGCCGGAATCCGAGGCGGACCTCGTCGGCGGATTCCACACGGAATACGGCGCCTTCAAATGGTCGCTGTTCTTCGTGGCGGAATACGCGCACATGATCGTCGGCTCGGCCGTCTTCGTGGTGCTCTTCCTGGGCGGCTGGAATCCGCTGCCCTGGGTGCCGGTCGCGAGTCTGGTGCACTGGTTCCATCTGGAAAACCTTCCGTTTGTCGTGGGCCTGGTTTCCATCGCCATCTTCCTCGCGAAGGTGATCTTCATGATCTTCTTCTTCATGTGGGTGCGCTGGACCCTCCCGCGCTTCCGCTACGACCAGGTGATGAGGATCGGCTGGAGGCGGCTGCTTCCGCTCGCGATCGCCAACCTCATCTTCTACATCATCGCCATCGCGCTTCTGACCTGAACCGCATCCGGCGGCCTCTTCGAAACGACGACGCCCACTTCCGACCCTCTTCCACTCCATGCCCGCCACCGTCAAAGTCCTCGAACGCAAGCCCCTCAGCTTCGCCGAGCGCACCTACCTGCCGCAGATCGCCGCAGGGCTCAAGACCACGATCAAGCACCTCTTCGCGCCGAAGGTGACGATGGAATACCCGGAGCAGCGCCCGGAGATCCTTCCCGGTTACCGCGGCGTGCCGACTCTCGTGATGGATCCGCATGGCCGCGAGAAGTGCGTATCCTGCCAGCTCTGCGAATTTGTCTGCCCGCCCAAGGCCATCCGCATCACGCCGGGAGAGGTGCCCGCCGACCAGCCCGAACGCAGCCATGTGGAAAAGGCCCCGCGGGAGTTCGAAATCGACATGCTTCGGTGCATCTACTGCGGCCTTTGCCAGGAGGTCTGCCCCGAGGAGGCCATCTTCCTTCAGAACGTCTACTCGACCTCGGGGTACACCCGCGCGTCGATGGTGAACAACAAGCAGCGCCTCTACGAACTCGGCGGCACGCTGCCCGACCAGCATTTCAAGTGGGACAGGAAGAAGGCGGCAGAGACCGCCGGAAACGCCCGCCACTGATCCGCTGCGCGCCGCCCCCGCAATCTTTTCTGACCCTTTTCCCGCCATGTCCGACCTCCTCTTTTTCGCCTTCACCGCCCTGACCGCCGGCGGCGCGCTCGGCGTCGTGCTGAACAAGAACGCGGTGCACGCGGCCTTCTGCCTGCTGCTCAGCCTCCTGGGGACCGCCGGCCTTTTCGTGCTGCTCAACGCCTACCTGCTCGCCGCGCTGCTCATCCTCGTCTACGCCGGCGCCGTCGTCGCGCTGTTCGTGTTCGTCGTGATGCTGATCGGCATGCAGGGCGGCACCGGCAAGCCCACCGGCAGGCTCGCCACCGTCGGCGCATTCCTCGCCTTCATCGCGCTGCTCGCCGGCGCCTTCGTGACCCTCACCCGCGAGCCGCTGCCGCCGCCCGTGCTCGCCAACATGCCGCCCGTCGGTGCCGAGCTGAAGCTCTACGCCTATCAGCTGTTCACCACCTACCTCCTCCCCGTCGAAGTCTCCGGATTCCTTCTGCTCGTGGCCATGATCGGCGTGATCGTCCTCGCCAAGAAGGACAAGCCCGAGGCGAAGGCCTGACGCACCCGCCCCGCCGCGGTATCCAGAACTCAACTCCATCCCTCCCATGACCATCGGACTGCACCAGTACCTCATCCTCAGCTGCCTGCTGTTTGCGATCGGGTTTTTCGGCGTCCTGCTGCGCAAGAACACGCTCGTCGTGTTCATGTGCCTCGAACTCATGCTGGTCGCCTCGACGATCGGCTTCGTGGCCTTCTCGCGCTTCAACGCGGCTATGGACGGCAACGTCTTCGTGTTCTTCATCCTCACCGTCGCGGCCGCCGAGGTAGCCGTCGGTCTCGCCATTATCGTCGCCCTGTTCCGCAAGCGCCAGACGCTGATGCTCGACGAACTCGACGAGCTCAAGAACTGAGGCCCGCCTTCGCACACTGCTCCCCGGACACCCTTTCCTTCCCATGTCTCCAGCCCAACTCGCCACCCTGGTTCTGCTGTTCCCGCTCGCCTCGGCGACGGTGATCGCGCTGTTCCTGCGCAGGAAGGGAGCGCTCGCCTCGCTCGTGTCCGTCACCGCCGCCGGTGCGCTCATGATCGTGTCGCTGATGCTGATCCTCGGGGGCAGCCGCTTCGAGGTGTCGCGCGAATGGCTCCGCTTCGGGGACTTCGCGATCTCGCTCGGCTTCAAGTTCAACGATCTCGCGGCGTTGATGCTGTTCGTCGTCAGTGTCGTCGGTTTCTTCATCCATCTGTTCAGCCTTGGCTACATGCACGACGATCCGGCCCGGGGGCGGTATTTCGCCGGACTTTCGATCTTCATGTTTTCGATGATCGGCATCGTCCTCGCCGACAATCTGTTCATGGTTTTCATTTTCTGGGAGCTCGTGGGCTTCAGTTCCTACCTGCTGATCAACCACTGGCACGAGCGGCAGTCCGCCTCCGACGCCTCGAAGAAGGCGTTCATCGTGAACCGCGTGGGCGACTTCGGTTTCCTGCTCGGCATCATCCTGTGCTACTGGCTCAACCACACGGTCAATTTCTCGGCCCTTGCCGCTCTGTCGAGGGATCATGCGCTCGTCTACAGTCGCGCCATTCCGCTGCTCCTGTTCTGCGGTGCGGTCGGCAAGTCGGCCCAGATGCCCCTGCACGTATGGCTGCCCGACGCGATGGAGGGCCCGACTCCCGTCTCGGCCCTGATCCACGCGGCGACGATGGTGGCCGCAGGCATTTTCATGCTGTGCAGGATCCAGGTTCTGATGGTTCCCACCGCGCTTGAGGTCATCATGTGGGTCGGCACCATCACCGCCCTCTACGCGGCCGTCTGCGCCATCGCGCAGCGGGACATCAAGAAGGTCCTGGCCTATTCCACGCTCTCGCAGCTCGGCTACATGGTCGCGGCCTTCGGCCTCGGCTCGCTTGCCGTGGAGCATGGGGCCTCCGGAGTGAAGGTGGTCGTGGCCGCCGGCGTCGGGGCCGCGATGTTCCACCTTACCACCCACGCCTTCTTCAAGGGTCTGCTGTTCCTGGGTTCGGGCTCCGTGATCCACGGCTGCCACCACGAACAGGACATCTTCAAGATGGGCGGACTCAGGCGGAGGATGCCGGTGACGTTCTGGACCTTCACGATCGGCGTGGCCGCGATCTGCGGGCTGCCGTTCCTTGCGGGCTTCTTCTCCAAGGACGCAATCCTCTATCTCGCCATGCAGAAGAACGGCGCGGTGTTTGCGATCCTCACGTTCACCGCAGTGCTGACGGCGTTCTACATGGTGCGGATGTGGAAGATCGTCTTCTTCGGCGACGGGCGCACCCATGAGGCCTCCCACGCGCACGAGGGTGGCGTCGCACTCTGGCTGCCGCTCGTGGTGCTGGCCGCGCTGTCGGTGGTCGGCGGATACGGCTTCTTCTTCGCCCGAATCGGCGGCCACATCGCGACCCTGGTGCCCGAGGCCCCCGCGGCGGCGCAAGCGCGGATGCTGCTGATCTCGGCCGCCATCCTCCTGGTCGGCGTCGGCGCGGCCCTCCTGTTCTACAGGACATCCTCGGAAGATTCGCTCGAAAAGGCCTCCCCGGGCCTGTTCCGCCTGATCGCCTCGAAGCTCTGGATCGACGAGGCCTATCTCTGGTACGTCGACCGCGTCCAACAGCGGGTCGCCGACATCCTCGCGTTCCTGGAGCAGATATTCCTCGCGGGCCTGATCATCCGGGGCCTTGCCGGCGTCGTCGGACTCGTGGGTGTGGGCGCCCGTGCGCTCCACGTCGGCAGAGTCCAGGCCTACGCCTTCTGGTTGCTCCTCGGATTGGTCCTCCTGTGGTGCTACGCCGCAGGAATCATCTGAAGCCCCGCGCCCCCTGCCGTCCGTATCTCCACTTCCGCCCATGAATCCTTTTCACGATCCCCTTCTCCTCGCCATCGCGGTTCCGCTCCTTGCGGCCCTGGCGCTCGCGCTCGGCGCGTCCAAGCGGGTGGCCTACGTTGGCTTCGGCTTCCCGGCCCTCATTTCGATGTGGTGCTGGGCCACCTACGGTTCGGCGCCCCTGATCCACGGTTATGCGTTCATGACGGCCTATGACACGGGATTGGCCTCGATCGGGATCGCAATGAGGTTTGGCCTCAACGGCATCTCGCTGCCGCTCTATATGCTCGCCGGATTCGTGGGTCTGGCCGCAGGGCTCTATGCCATTCAGTCGGCCGCGGAGCGCCTCACGACCTACCTCGCGCTGCTGCTCGTGATGCAGGCCGGGCTGATGGGAGTGTTTTCGAGCACCGACATCTTCTATTTCTATTTCTTCCACGAACTCGCGCTCATCCCGACCTTCATCATGGTCGGAGTCTGGGGCGGTCGCGACCGGGGGTACGCGGCGATGAAGATGACGATTTATCTGACCTTGGGTGCGATGATTTCGCTGATCGGACTGATCGCTCTTTATTCGAAAAGCGGCACGGAGACCTTCGACATCATCGCCCTTCGCGAACACCTGATGGCGGATCCGATCCGGATCACCACCCAGCGCAGCCTGTTCGGTGTGCTGATGTTCGGCTTCGGAATCCTGGTTTCGCTGTGGCCCTTCCACACCTGGGCTCCCCTGGGCTATG
>JAJXYI010000375.1 GCA_021780625.1 bacterium
CAGTCCGGCGCAGCCGGCCGCGAACCAGAAGGGAAGGCGGAGACTGATCGAGCCGAGCAGGCCGCCGACCATCGGGCCAAACACGAAGCCGATTCCGAAGGCCGCCCCCAGCAGGCCGTAGCTCTGGGCCCGCTTCTCGGGAGGCGTCACGTCGGCGATGTAGGCGTTGGCCGTGGCCATGACTCCCGCCGTGAACCCCGAAATCATCCGGCCGATGAACAGCCAGGTCATGTTCGGAGCGTTCGCCATGATCAGGTAGTCGATGCTGGCGCCGGCCAGGGCGATCAGGATGACCTTGCGACGTCCCAGGCGGTCGGAGAGGGCTCCGAGAATCGGGGAGCCGATGAACTGTAGCAGGGCATAGACGCCGACCAGAATGCCGTAGGCGTGAGATCCCGCGTCGACGTGGCCGCCTTGGAATTGGGTCACGAGGTCCGGCAGCACGGGGATCAGCAGCCCGAAGCCGAGCACGGACAGCGTCATGGTGACGAAGATGAAGCCTACGGCGGGTCGACGGGCTTGCTGGATCGCGGTCATGAAGGCGGATCGTTTTGGGCCGGGGGTGACAAGTCCAGCCCGCTCTTCCTGCCGGGAATCTGCATAAGTTGGCCGCATGGTGTGCGGGCCTGCCACGAACGTCCCTGCACGCGCCAGACCTTGGAGAGCAGGCGCCTACGCATTCTTACCGGTTGCCTTGAGACGGTCGGGCTTTTCGTTAATCTTTAGCCGATTGCGAGCGGATTCCGTCCGCCCGGCGTTTGCCACCCCGAATCTCCAAACCCGATCCCACGCGTGTGCCGCCACCCCAGGAAAACCCTTCGATGGAAGCTCTTGGTAGGCAATTCATTGGCGCTTTTAGCCGGTGAGGGGATGCCTCTGGGCCGATGAAATCGATCCTGATCATCGACGACGACCCGGGCGTGCTCGAAACCTACCAGATGGCCCTGGAGGCGGAAGGGTATCAGGTGTGGACAGCGGGGGACGGTGCCACGGGCATCGAACTCGCGCGGAAGGAGCTTCCGGATCTGATCCTGTCGGACATCCACATGCCGGGGACGGATGGCTGCTCCGTGCTCCAGGCGATTCGTTCGGATGCGACCCTGGGCAGCAGGCAGGTGGTGCTGATGACTGGCAATCCCATGCTTGTGACGCCCCGGTCGGGCATGGAAATGGGGGCGGATGATTTTCTCCTCAAGCCGTTCACGCTTCAGGAGCTGTTGCGCTGCATCCAGGCGCGCCTGCAGCGGGAGAAGATCCATTGGCGTGTCGAGGATCGGGTGATCGCGCAGCTGCGGTCGACGCTGGCCTCGACGCTTCCGCACGAATTCTTCACTCCCCTGGCGGGCGTGCTTGGCTTGGTCGACACGCTCAAGCACGACCTGACGCGGCTCAAACCGGAGGAAGTGCAGGATCTGCTCGGCGAGATCGAAAAGTGTGGCTGGCGGCTGGAGCGCACGCTCAAGAATTTCCTGATGGCGCTCGAGGAACCGCAACCTGGCGAGGAGGCGCCGATCCTTGAGCCTGGGGCCGTCCGCGACCTGGTGCACAACGCGGTCGCGGCGGTGGGACGGCAGACCGGGCGGCAGGCGGATATTCACGCGGAGGTTCAGCCGGTGGCGTTGCGGGGTTCGCCCGCCGACTTTGGGGTGGTGGTCGAGGAACTGATCACCAACGCATGCAACTTCTCCCGGCACGGGACGCCGATCGAGGTGAGCCTTACTGTGGAGGGAGCGCTGACCGTGAAGGACCACGGGCGCGGGATGACCGCCACGCAAATCGAGCGGCTGGGGGCCTTTCGCCAGTTTGACCGGGAGAAGTATGAGCAGCAGGGGCTCGGCCTCGGGCTGAGCCTCGTGCAGCGCCTCGCGTCGCGGTATCGGGCGCAATTTCACCTGGAGAGTGAGCCGGGCGCCGGCACGGTTGCCATGATCGCATGGCCGCTCGCGAGTGTCGCCGGCGCGGAGGCCCCGGCCCGCTGAACCGCCTGCAACGCCGCCGTCGCCCTCCGCCATGAACGCCCCGCCCCCTTCCGATGAGTCCGAGCGGTTGAAGGCGCTGGAGGCGTATGAAATCCTGGATACGCCCCCCGAGGCGCAGTTCGACGAACTGGCCGCGCTCGCCGCGGAGATCTGCGGCATGCCGATCGCGCTGGTGACCCTCGTCGACGCCGATCGGCAGTGGTTCAAGGCGCGGGTCGGATTCGACGTGTCGGAAACGCCGCGGGAGCACTCGTTCTGCGCGCACGCCTTCGCCGAGGAGGGCCTGCTGCTCGTTCCCGACGCCACCAAGGATGCACGATTTGCGGACAATCCGCTGGTGACGGGCGATCCGCACATCCGCTTCTATGCGGGCGCCCCGCTGGTCACCGAGTCGGGGCACACCCTCGGCACGCTTTGTGTGCTCGACCGCCGGCCCCGGGAGCTGCCGGAGCGAAACCAGGAGGCGCTTCGTGCGCTCGGGCGGCTTGCGATGGCCCGTCTGGAGCTGCGCCGGAAAGTGAGTCGCAGTGGTCGCATCGAGTCGGCGATCCAGGGCGTCACGGACCTGCTCCGGGGCTCCGAACGCCGGTTGCGCGAGGTCGAGACCGCGGCGCGGATGGCGGCGCGGCTGGCGCGGATCGGAGCCTGGGGCGTGGATCTGCCGTCGCTGCGAGTGCAGTGGTCCGACGAAGTCCGCTCGTTGTACGGGGTAGGCCCGGAATTCATACCCTCGCTCGAGGGCTGGCTCGCATCGTTTCCGGACGGCGACCGCGCGCGGCTCAGGCAGGCCTTCGCCGCCTGCGCCGCCTCGGGCGAGCCCTTCGACCTGGAGGCCGGGATGAACTCCGCGCCGCGGGGGTCGTGCTGGGTGCGCGTCGTCGGCGAGGCCGTCCAGGCCGAGGACCGCAGGGTCGTGCAGATCCGCGGCGCGATCCAGGACATCACGGCGCAGAAGCGGGACGAGGACGACCGTCGCAGGCTTGGGGACAGCCTGGCGACCACCCTCGAAAGCATCACGGATGCCTTCATGACCATGGACCGCACCTGGCGGTTCACCTATCTCAATCGCGAGGCCGAGCGCGTGTTGCAGCGCTCCCGCGCCGATCTCCTGGGGCGGGTGATCTGGGACGAGTTCGCCCAGGCGCGGGGCAGTGTGTTCGAGAGCGAGTACGAACGGGCGCTCCGCGAGCGGGTGGCGGTATCGTTTGACGCGTTCTATGCGCCGCTGGCGACCTGGTTCTCGGTCCGCGCGTATCCCACGGAGGACGGACTTGCGGTCTATTTCCGCGACGTCACCCGCGAGCGCCAGGCGACGGAGGCGCTGCGCACGAGCGAGGGGCGGCTGAGGCTGCTCGCCCGCGCGACCAACGACGCGCTGTGGGAGCTGGACCCCCAGAGCGGCGAGCTGTGGTGGAACGACGGATACGAACGGAATTTCGGCCATCGCGCGGGCGCCGGGCCGGCCTCGATCTCGACCTGGGAGCGCCACGTGCATCCCGAGGACCTCGGGCGCGTGAAGGAGGGGCTGCGGGCGGTCCTCGCGGGTGGCGGTGAGGTGTGGACCTGCGAATACCGGTTTCGACGCAGCGACGGCGGCTACGCGTACGTGCTGGACCGCGGTTACGTGCTGCGCAACGCCGAGGGCGCGCCGGTCCGGGTCGTGGGCGGGCTCACGGACCTCACCGCACGGAAGTCCGCCGAGGAGGAGGCGCGACGGTCCACCGAGCGCCTCTCTCGCGTGGTCGAGATCCTGCAGGAGATGGCCAACCCCCATCTCGAACCGGGGGAGACGATGACGCTGATCGCCGCCCGGGCGCAGGAACTCTCCGGTGCGGACGGCGCCATGGTCCTGCTGGCCGAGGGCGACGACTTGGTCTGCACCGTAGCCACGGGACTCGCGGCCAACAGACAGGGCTGCCGGCTGCGACGCGGAAGAAGCCTGCCGTGGCTCGCGGTTCTGAGCGACTCGCCCACCGTGGCGGAGGATGTCGCAGCCGACGATCGAATCGGGGATCCCGGCTGGATGTTCGGCGACGTTCGGTCGATGGCCGCCGTGCCCTTTCGCGACGAGCGCGAGGCGTGCGGGGTGCTCGTCCTGGGCGGGCGGAAGGACCAACTGTTCGGCCCCGCCGACGTGAGCAACCTGCAGATTCTCGTGGAGGCGTTCGGAGCCGTGGTGCAGCGCCAGCGACGGGCCGTCCAGCTGAGGGAGTCAGAGGCGCAATATCGCCTGCTGTTTGCGGGCAATCCCAATCCGATGTGGGTCTTCGACCGCGAATCCCTCCGCTTCGTCGCGGTGAACGAGGCGACGGTGAAGGCATACGGATATTCCGAGGCGGATTTTCTGGGGATGTCCGTCCTGGAGGTCCTCGCGCCGGAAGTGCGCCAGTCGGTTTCCGAAGTGCTGCGTTCCGGCGAATACTCGGGCAAGTTCTCCGCCGCCGACCGACATGTCACCCGCGACGGACGGTTGCTCGACGTCGAGGAAGTGTCCGACGACATCGAGTTTCGCGGGCGGCGCTCGCGGATCGTGCTGGCGATGGACGTCACCAAGCGCGTCCGCGCGGAGCACGAGGCCGAGCGGGCCAACCGGGCGACGCGCATGCTCAGCCGCTGCAACGAGGCGTTGATCCGGGCGGACAGCGAGGAAGATCTGTTGTCCCGGATCTGCACGCTCGCGGTCGAGGTGGGGGACTACCGGATGGCGTGGGTGGGGTATGCCCAGGACGACGTGCAGCGCACCATTCTGCCGAAGGCGCACGCGGGCGAGGACCAGGGATACCTCGCGTCGATCCGGCTGAGCTGGGCGGACGACTCGCCCTCGGGTGCCGGCCCGGCTGCACGGGTTGTTCGGTCGGGCATTCCCGTGGTCGTGCCGGACATCGCGGTGGATCCCGGGTTTGTCATGAAGGAGGAGGCCCGCCAACGCGGTTTCGGGAGCGTGGTGTGCCTGCCGCTCAAAGACGGAGAGCGCACCTTTGGAATCCTGGTGCTCTACGTGAACGAGGCCAGGATCATCCCGGCGGAGGAGATGGTCCTGTTACGGGAGCTCGCGGACAACCTCGCCTACGGCATCCTGACGCTCCGCGCGCGAGAGGAACGCCGGCGCACGCACGACGCCGTGCTCGCCATGGCGAAGGGCGTGTCGGCGAGCACGGGTGTCGAATTTCTCGAGAGACTCACCTCCAGCATGGTGGAGGCGCTGGGTGCCGACGGTGCATTTGTCGCGGAACTGGTCGGGGCCGAGGGCCGCGCGGCGAGGACGCTGTGCGCCGTGGTGGATGGCCGGCGGGTCCCGGACTTCGAGTATGCGCTTGCGGGCACACCGTGCGGCCAGCTGCGCACGGCGGACCTTTGCGTCGTCGCGTCCGGAGTTCAGGCTCGCTACCCGGACGTGGAGCTCCACGCGCGCCTCGGCATCGAGGCGTACGTGGGGGTGCGCCTGGCGACCGCCTCGGGGAACCTGCTCGGGCTGATGTTCGTGCTGTTCCGCCGCCCGCTCGCGCAGCAGGACTTCGTGGTATCCACGATGAGGATATTCGCGTCGCGCGTGGCGGCGGAGATGGAGCGGCAGAGCGCCGACGCGAAGACCCGCGAACAGGCCGCGCTGCTCGACAAGGCCCAGGACGCGATCGTCGTCCGCGATCTCGACCACCGCATCGGCTACTGGAACAGGAGCGCCGAGCGCCTCTACGGGTGGACGGCGGGGGAGGTTCTCGGCCGTTCGATCCGCGAACTGATCTACGCGGAGCCGTCGGCGTTCGACCGGGCCTTCGACCGGGTGATGTCGGACGGAGAATGGGTCGGCGAAATCAGGCAGGTGTGCCGCGACGGCCGGGTGGTCGCAGTCGAAGGACACTGGACGTTGGTGCGCGACGAGGCCGGCAAGCCCGTGTCGATCCTCGCGATCAACACGGACATCACCGAGCGCAAGAAACTCGAGGAGCAGTTCCTTCGCGCGCAGCGCATGGAGAGCCTGGGAACGCTTGCCGGCGGAATCGCCCACGACCTGAACAATCTTCTCGCCCCGATCACGATGGGCGTGGGCCTGCTCAAGCGCATGGAGCTCCCGCCGAAGGGGGTGAGTGTCGTGGAGAACGTCGAGCGAAGCGCCGGACGGGGCGCCGACCTGGTGCGGCAGGTCCTTTCGTTTGCACGCGGGGTCGACGGCGTGCGCCTCCCGGTTGCGCTCCAGCGGATCGTCGAGGAGGTGGCGACGATCGCGCGGACCACGTTCCCGAAGAACATCGTGATCGAGACCTCCGTGGCGCCGGGCACCGCCCACATCCTGGCAGAGCCCACCCAGGTCAACCAGGTGTTCCTGAACCTCTGCCTGAATGCCAGGGATGCGATGCCCTCCGGCGGGCGCCTGACCCTCAGCGCCGAGAACGTGCTCATCGACCGCCAATTCGCGGTCATGACGGGCGGTATCCAGCCTGGCCGCTACGTGGTCGCACGGGTGGCCGACACGGGCACGGGAATCCCCGCGGGTGTGCTGGACCGGATCTTCGAGCCGTTCTTCACCACCAAGGAGCTGGGCAAGGGCACGGGCCTCGGACTGTCGACGGCCCTGGGCATCGTGCAAAGTCACGGGGGATTCGTCGATGTTCGCAGCGAGCAGGGGGCTGGCAGCACGTTCCTGGTCTATCTTCCCGCCCATGAAAGCACGGCCCCGGCCGAATCCGACGAGCGGAGGTCGGCGCCGCTCCCGCGCGGATCGGGCGAGCTCGTGCTGGTCGTGGACGATGAGGTCGCGATCCGCGACATCACCCGCCACACGCTCGAGTCGTTTGGCTATCGCGTGCTCCTGGCCGAGGACGGCGCGCAGGCCGTCAGCGTGTATGCGGAGCGCAGGGACGAGATCGCGCTGGTGGTGACAGACATGATGATGCCGGTGATGGATGGCGTGGCGCTCGCGGTCGCGCTCCGCCGGCTCGATCCGGGCGTGCGCGTCGTGGGGATGAGCGGGCTCGGCGACGCCGCCCAGATGGCCCGCGCGACCGAGGCGGGCGTGCGGCACTTCATACCCAAACCATTCTCGGCCGAGAGCGTGCTGAGGATTCTCCGGGCGGTTCTCTCCGAGGATGCTGGAAACTCGGCGGAGGGCTCCCACATCTGACCGCACCGGCGCCGCATGAACACCACGACCCCATCTCCTTCGAAGTCGTCCGCCCGTTCCCGACCGCTGGGCCTGACCCTGGCGGCGACCGCGGGCGGTTATGCCCTTGCGTGGATTGCCGCGGCGGAACTCTGCGCGCGTATCGCGCCGGTGGCACCGCGGGCGCGGGATTTCCTCGAAGGCGGTGCGGCGCCCGTGTTCTGGACGGGTGCCGTGGTGATCGTGGCCGCCGCAGCCGCCTGGCATCTTGCGCGCGCCGCCAGGCGCAGTCCGGCGCCGATGCGTGGAGTGGCGGGCCTGACCGCGCTTCCCAGTGGCGAGGCGGTGCTGGTGGTCGACGAGGCGGGCCTGGTCGCGGCCCTGAATGAATCGGCGGAGCGCATGTTCGGTTGCGCGGGCGAAGCCGGGGTGGGGCGCCGGCTCACGTCGTTTCTCGACGGGAGCCTCGAGCGGCCCGGCGGAGGACTCGTGCGCGCGGATGGATTCCGGGATGACGGCGCGGTCTTCCCTGCTGAGGTCTCGGTGTCGCAGCTGGGCGGCGGTTTGCGCATGGTGGTCGTGCGCGACATCGCGCGCCGCATCGCGCACGAGGCGGAGATCGAACGCCTCAGGCGCCTGTACGCGGCGCTCAGCCAGATCAACCAGGCGATCGTGATGACCCACGACCGCGACGAACTCTTTTCCAGGGTCTGCCAGGTGCTCTCGGAGTACGGTGGA
>JAJXYI010000602.1 GCA_021780625.1 bacterium
GTCAGGAGGCCGACGCGGTGGCCGCGCGCGACTAGCCCCGCCGCGAGGCGATAGAGGTAGGTTTCCACGCCGCCGATGTTCATGTGGCGGTTGACCAGCAGGATTCGGAGCTCGGCCATGGCGTGCGAAGTCGGGTTACTGGGGGATCGGGCGCCCGAGGAGGCGGTCGCGGATCACGCAGATGCACTCGGTCAGGTAGCCGGCGCCCTTGGCGCCGCGCGTGATCCAGCGTTTGCCGCCGCCCGGATTGAACACGATGAAATTGAGCAGGCTGAGGAGCCCGCACATCAACACGTGCAGGCAGTACGTCGGAACGCGGGAGATCAGCCATGGCATGCCGGTGCCGGGGCGCGAACTGCGCTCGATCACGCGGGAACGCGAGGAGTCGAAGGCGTGGCGGAACGCGTACTTGAAGGTAAGCCGGTTCGCTGGGATCTGATGTTTCAGGCCGGCGGCCGGGCTGAACCAGATCTCGTATCCGGCGCGCTGGACGCGGCGCACGAGGTCGTGGTCCTCGCTGCCGGTGAGTCGGTTTCCAAAGCGCCCGAGATCGGTGCGGAATCCGCCGATCTCGCGGAGGACCGACGCGCGAAACGCGAGGTTGGCCGTGGCCGGCAGCTGGGTCGGTTTGAGCGGCCCGACGTCGGTCCGGTAGTTGAACGGCTCCCACTGGCCGTCGAGCCACCGGGGCAGCCCGTCCGGGAAATGGGGAATGACCTCGCCGCCGACGGCGCCGACGCGCTCGTTGCCAGCGCGAATGAACGGATCGACGATCGCCGGCAGCCAGGAACCGTCGCCGAGCATGTCGTCGTCGGTGAAGATCACGAGTTCGCCTCGGGCCTCCGCGATCGCGCGGTTGCGGGCGTAGCTGGACCCCTGCTGCTCCTCGTACACGTAGCGGGGCGGTTTGGGCGCGTTGGCGAAGGACTCCACCACGGCTCGGGTGTCGTCGGTCGAACGGTTGTCGACAATGATCAGTTCCCAGCGGTCGTCGGGATAATCCTGGCGCGTGAGGAAGGCGAGGGTCTCGCGCAGCCAGCGGGCGCGGTTGTAGGTGCCGATGGCGACGGTGACGAAGGGAAGCGTCTGCGGGTCCGCGGGCATGGTCCGATCAGCGTTCCACCGGCTTGCCGGTGATCTTCCTCTTGATCACCAGGACCGCCTCGGTGACGTAGCCGGCGGACTTGGCGGCGCGCGTGAGCCAGCGCTTACCCTGGCCCCACTGAAAAGTGACGAACGCGAGCAGGCTGACGAGTGCGCAAATGGGGATCAACAGGGTGTAGAGGATGACGCGCGAGACCAGCCAGCCCGTGTAGCCGGGGAAGGCGGCGCGCTCGACGACGCGCGAGCAGGAGGCGTCGTAGAACAGCTTCATCATGTAGCTGAACCGGAGGCGGCTGCCCGGCACGACGTGCTGCAGGTCCGCGAGCGGCGTGAACCAGAACTCGACACCGGCGGCCTGGATGCGGCGCATGAGGTCGTGGTCCTCGCCGGCGGTGAGCCGGTTGGGGAGCCTGCCGAGATCGGTGCGAAAGGTGCCGACCTTGTCGAGCACGGAGCGGCGGATCGCGACGTTCGCGGTCGACGGAAGCTGGTTGCGCTTCAGCGGGCCGACGTCGGTCCGGTAGCCGAAATTCGTATACTGTCCCTCGATCCACTTCGGGAGGCCGTCGGGGAAAATCGGGAACACCTCGCCGCCGACCACGCCGACGTTCTCGTTGCCCGGGCGCAGGAAGGGCTCGATCATGTGCCGCAGCCAGTCGGTCTTCCCGAGCACGTCGTCGTCGGTATAGACGATGATCTCGCCCTTCGACTCCGCGAAGGCGCGGTTTCGGGCGTGGCTGGAGCTCTGTTTGGTCTCGAGAAAGTACTTCGGCGCCTTTGGCGCCTGCGCGAACTCCTCCACCACCTGGCGGGTGCCGTCGGTGCAGTTGTTGTCGACGATGATGAGCTCGTAGCGGTCGAGTGGATAGTCCTGACGGGTAAGGAACTTGAGCGCCTCCCTCAGCCAGCGCGCTCGGTTGTAGGTCCCGATCGCGACCGTGACGAAGGGAAGTGTCGAGGAGGGGGAGGAGTCAGACATGGATGCGGCCTGCGAACGAAACAGCTTCGCCGCCAGAAAGCCAGCGCTCAATGAGGCGGTTTGGAGCGGTGTGAAACTACCCGTCATCGCGCCCGGCAACGCAGTTGCATCAGAGGGAGGGCGCAGTAAAATAGGCGCCTTCCCACATGGCCAACATGATTCCCTCCCTGCTGAGTCGCAGGCTCCTGGTATGGATTGGTGGTTTGCTTATCGCGGGCGCGCTCGTCGTGTACGTCCTGGCGCCCTGGCTGGCACGAAGGATCCTGGTTCGCGAGGCCTCCGCAGCGCTAGGCCGCCCGGTCCACATCGAGTCTGTGTCCATCAACCCGTTTCGCCTCTCCGTCGGCCTGTCCGGCGTGAGCATCCCCGACGCGGACCATTCGGAACTGCTCGGCTGGGACCGCCTCGTGGTTAACCTGTCGGCTGCGTCCCTGTGGAACGGAACCTGGAGCTTTGACGAGATCCGGCTCACGAAGGGGCGCATTCACGTCGCGGTGCTGCGTGACGGGACCACGAATCTCGCGGCGCTTCTCGCTGCGACCAAGGCGAAGGAAAAGTCGCCGGAGGCCGGCCCCACCAAGGCCACGGCCCCCGCCAGTGCGCGTCCGATCGCGATTTCCCGCCTCGTCCTCGACGATTGCTCCGCCTCGTACAGCGACGACTCGGCGGGCGCCCATTTTGCCACGACGGTCGCGCCGATCCGCGCTACCTTCGAGAATCTCACCACCCGCGACCAGGAGTCGGGCCTGTGCTCGTTCTCGGCGTCGACCGACTCGGGCGAGCGCATCTCGTGGAGCGGCCGCGTGCGTCTGCAGCCGGTCGTTAGCGAAGGTCATGTCGCGCTCGAGGGTATCCATCTGGCCAAATACGCGAGATACATCGATGCCGTCGCGCCGGTTCGCGTGCCGTCCGGCCTGCTCGCACTCGCCTTCGACTACAAGGCGGCGCTGGGTCCGAAGGGACCCTCGGTCTCGGTGTCGGCGGGCCACCTCGACCTCAGGAATCTTTCGGTGTCAAATCCCGGCGAGGCCTCCAATCTGCTCGAGGTGGCCTCCGTCGTGGCCGACGGGCTGCATGCCGACCTGGCGACCCGGGTGGCGGGCGCAACCTCGGTCGTCGTCTCGGATCCTTCGATGACACTCCGCCGATTTGCGAACGGACGTCTCGACCTCCCCGCCCCCTCCGGCCTGTCCGTGCCCGGGGCACCCGCGCCTGCGCCGTCCGGTCCGCCGTGGGTGGTCGAGGTCGGTGCTCTCAAGGTCTCGGGCGGCCGAGCCTCGTTTGCCGATGCCTCCACGCCGAGACCGGTGTCGCTGCAGATCGCAGGTCTGTCGATGTCCGTGGACAACTTTTCGACCCGGCCGGGCTCCAGGGCAAACCTGGACCTCGGGCTGAAGGTGCAGACTGCCGGCGAGGTTCATGTGAATGGCAGCTTCGGCATCGATCCGTTGGCGGCGGACCTGTCGCTCAAGGTCTCAGGCATCGACCTGCCGGCCGCCGGGCCGTACCTCGCGCCCTTCGTCAACGTCATCGTGTCGGGCGGTTCCGCCCGGATCTCAGGACACCTCGTTGCAAGCATGGGGTCGGACGGACGCATCGAGGGCTCCTGGAAGGGCGACGCGGGCCTCGCGGGTCTCGACCTGGTCGACCCGGTGGCTTCGGAGCGCCTGCTTTCGCTGGGAGACCTCGCGGTCAACGGCATGGACGTGACCCTCTCGCCGCTCGCCGTGTCGATCCAGTCGGTGGTCCTGAAAGATCCGTCGGTGAACGCGGTCGTGCTGAAGGACAAGCGCCTCAACTTTTCGCTGATCCGTCCTAGCGTGCCGGCATCCGCCGCCGCGACCGCGCCGCAGGCTGACGGAGCCGCAGCGCCCGCGCCCGAGATCTCGATCGGCTCCGTGACCTTGGCCAATGCGCGGGTCTCGTTCGAGGATCGTTCGTTCCAGCCGGGCTTTTCGATGGCGCTCAGTCACCTGGACGGCCGGATCGAGGGATTGTCGTCGAAGGATCTCGCCCGTGCGTCGGTGGATCTCTCAGGTGACCTGGGCGGATCCCCGCTGAAGGTCAAGGGACGGATCAATCCCCTCGCGAAAAACGTGTATTCGGACGTCACCGTTGCCTGCGATGGCATCGAGATGCCGCTTTTCACGCCTTACGCGGGGCGCTACGTCGGCTACACGGTGTCGAAGGGCCAGCTGTCGCTCGATCTTCGATACCGGCTTTCGTCGGACGAGTTGATCGCGGAGAACCACGTCCTTCTTGACCAGTTCTACCTGGGGGATCCCGTGCAAAGCCCCGACGCGGTGAAGCTGCCGATCAAGCTCGGGCTGGCGCTGCTGCGCGACCGCGAGGGGCGGATCAACATCGACATGCCGATCCGCGGCAACCTCAAGGATCCGGATTTTCGATACGGCAAACTCGTGTGGCAGACCGTGGGCAACCTCATCGTGAAGGCTGCGGCGTCTCCGTTCTCGCTGCTGGCCGGCATCGTCGGCCGCAAGGAGGACCTCAGCCGGATCGACTTCGATCCGGGCCGGAGTGTGCTCACGCCTGAGGCGCGCCAGAGGTTGACGGATCTCGCGAAGGCGCTCCAGGAGCGCCCGGATCTCACGCTTGAGATCGCGCCGGATGCCTGGTCGGGTGCGGATGACCGCGGCTTGCGGGAGGTCGCGCTCGAGGGAGACTTGCGCCGCATGAAGTGGCGCGAACTCGCCAAGGAGGGCAAGGCACAGGGAGACGCCTCGTCGGTCACGTTGACGCCCGGCGAATTCGAGCGGTATCTGACCGCTGCATACCTTGCCGAGCATCCGGCTGCGGCTTCCGGAGCGGCCACCCACGCGGGAGCTCCCGCAAAGGCGCCGGAGCCCGCGGCGCGGGAGCGGCACGCGTCCGAGCGCAGGCTTGCGATCTGGCGCGGCCTGATGCGGATCCTTCACTTCCCCTCGAGGCATCGTCCCGCGCCCGAACCTGTGCCCGCGACCTTGGTCGCCGCCACGGGGAAGGCCGGCGCCCCGGTGGTGCCGCAGGGGCCCAGCCTCATCGAGATGAGAAGCGCGCTCCTCGCCGAACAGACCGTGACAGCACTCGATCGGGAGAAGCTTTCCGCGGATCGCGAGGCCCGGATCCAGGCATTCCTCACCACCGAGGGAAAGATTCCCGCGAAGCGTCTGTTCATCGTGAACGCCCCGCCGTCCGCCACCGGACAGGCCTCGGCTGCGGCGCCCGGGGTGCGCTTCACCCTCAAGTGACCCGTGCAGGGGCGGCGTTCACTCGATAAGTCCGCCCCGCCGCTCGACCAGCTTGGCCATCTCGCCCGGGCGATCGAGGATCCGCCAGCGCTGGTGAAGCCAGAGCCAGGAGGCGCAGACGTTCTCGTCGCGCCGCAGCAGGGACTCGAACTCGCGGTTGAGCGCCAGCGTGACCCCCTTTTCCGTGCGATCCGTGGCGACCGGGATGAGGTCGATTTCGAAGTGCCAGAAGGCGAGGCGCCGGGTGAAGATGATGGCCACGTCGGCCCCGCTGCGTTCGACGAGCATTCCTGGCAGCGGCGTGGTGGAGCATTCGCGTCCGAAGAATTTCGTCAGGTATCCGTGGGATCCCGCGCTCTGGTCGAAGAGGATGCTCGCAATGCCGTTTCGCTGAAGCGTGTGGAGCGCCGCGTGGAGGCCGGCCTTTCGGGAGATCATGCGCACCCCGAAGCGTTCGCGCGTGCGCCGCAGCCAGTCGTCGAGCGCGGGCGTGCGCAGGGGGCGGAAGATCGTCACAATCTCGGTGTCCGCGAGTGCAGGGGTGACAAAGGCCCTCAGCCAGGTGAGCCCCTCCCAGTAGGCGAGGTGCACGGTGCCGAGCACGACGGGATGCCGCTTTTTCACCACGTCTTCGAAGTAGGAGCGGGTCGCCTGCGAGGCCGAAGCCATCCGCCGGATACGTTTCTCGGACAGGAAGGGCGCGCCGAGCGACAGGAAACCGGTCTCCACGACCCGCACGCAGGAGGTGAGGGCGATACGCCTGCGCCAGGCGGGATCCCTCTCGGGAAACGAGTGGCCGAGACTGGTGAGCATGAGCCGCCGCCTCGCCGGGTACCCGTAGTACAGCGCGGCGCCGATCACGCGGGAGGCCGCGGCGAGGAGAAACTCGGGGCAGCGGGCGATGAGCCAGCCGATGACTTGGACGAGGGGGAGCATGGAGGGTGTGCGGAAGGCTGCGGCGCCGCCGCATTTTGTGATAGCCAGTCCACACAAATGGCGGAGACTCGCCGCCGTCAAAGACTGATTTCCGTCCCCCATGCCCCCCGACGCCGCTCCCCGTTCGATCTGCCTGGTCCGACTCTCCGCGCTCGGGGATGTCGTGATGGTGCTGCCGCTGGTCCGGGCTATGCAGTCCCGCTGGCCCGGGGTGCGGATCACCTGGGTGATCGGCCGGGCTGCGCACGCGGCGGTCGCCGGGTTGGCTGCGGAGGGGATCGAGTTCGTCGTGATCGACAAGCCCAGGCGGATTTCGGACTACCGGGCGCTCTGGCGTGCGCTGAAGGGCCGGCGTTTCGATGTGCTGCTGTGCCTCCAGGCGAGCTGGCGGGCGAACCTGATTTACCCGGGGATAGCGGCGAAGCGAAAGATTGGATACGGTCGTGACCGTGCGAAGGACCTGCACCGGTTGTTCGTGCGCGAGACGCTTCCCGATTCGCCACCGCACATCGTGGACGGTTTTTTCCAGTTTGCGGAGGCCCTGGGCATCGACCGTCCGGCGGCGGCCGACTGGAGGCTTCCGGTCGATCCCGAGGCGGACGCCTGGTGCGACCGGACGCTGCCTGCGTCGCCGTTCGTGGCCGTGAGCGCCTGCGCGAGCAAGCCGGAGCGCGACTGGCCGCTCGATCGCTGGGCCGAGCTTGTGCGCCGCGTGCATGGACGGTGGGGCCTTCCGGTCGTCCTGTTTGGCGGCCCCGGAGATCGCGAGACCGCTGCGGCGCGCGAGATCGTCGCCCGCTCCGGCGCTGATGCGCTCGACCTCGTGGGCCGGACCCGGATTCCCCAGCTCGTAGCCGCGCTTGCCCGATGCCGGCTGCTGGTGGCGCCGGACACCGGCGCCGTGCACATCGCCAACGCCCTGGGGCGCCCAGTCGTGGGACTCTACGCCGTGGCGCCTTCCAGCCGCACCGGGCCCTATGGAAATCTCGACACCTGCGTCGACGTATTCGGCCGGGCGGTCCGTGAACTTCAGGGCCGCGATCCGGTCTCCGTCCCGTGGTCCCACCGCGTGCACGATCCCCGGGCGATGCAGCTCATCACGGTAGACGAGGTTTTTACCAAAATCGATTTGATCCTTCGACGTGGTGAAACCTAGTTTCCGTTCCGTTTTCGTATAGAGCCATGCCCCGCGTCCTCATCATCAATCCTTCGTCCTTGGTGGAAATCGTCCACGGCCTTCAGGTCGCGACTTCGATGAAGGCGCAGTGGTCAAAATCGAAGGACCCGCTCGTGATCGACTGGGTCGTGCGCGACATCTATTCGCCGCTCGTCTCCGCCTGCGAGGCCGTCGATGCCACCTTCGTGTTCAAGCGCTTCGGGTCGACCCTCGATTTTCTGAAGCTTGTGCGCGAGATGCGGAAGACGAAGTACGATTTCCTCTTCGATTTCCAGGGGCTGCTCAGGACTGGATTGATGACGTGGCAGGCCCATGCGAAACGCAAGGTGGGGCGAGCCAATGCACGCGAGGGGGCGTCGACCTTTTAC
>JAJXYI010000493.1 GCA_021780625.1 bacterium
GGCGATCCTCTCCGCGCCCGTCGTGGTGGCGTCGTGGATCAACCTGCAGTATTTCGCCTCGAGCGCGGATCCGGTGAACTACGCCGCGGGGGACAAGCGCCTGCACAACGTGGTCGGAGGGATCGGTGTATTCGAGGGCAACGGGGGCGACCTGAAGCCCGGGCTGCCACTGCAATCGGTGTTCGAGGACGGACGGCGCGTGCACGAACCGCTGCGGCTCTCGGTCTTCGTGCAGGCTGAGCGCTCGAAGGTCGATGCAGCCCTCGAGGCGGTGTCAGACACGGCCAAACTCGTCGAGAACGGCTGGGTGCACCTCTTCGCCCTGGAAGGCGGGACCTGCCACCGCCGTGTGCGCGAGGGCTGGGTGCGGGTGGCCTGAGCCGCTCAGGCCTCCGCGCCGCCCTGGACCTTCGCGCGGCTCTTCCTGGACTCGCCTGCGATGCGCGCGCGATAGGCGCCCATCCTGCGGCGGAGCGCGGGGTCGGCGGTGCCGAGGATGCGCGCGGCCATCAGGCCCGCGTTCTTCGCGCCGCCGATCGCCATCGTGGCGACGGGGATGCCACCGGGCATCTGGGCGATGGAGAGGAGGGAGTCCATGCCCTTGAGGGCCTTGCTCTCGACGGGCACGCCCACGACGGGGAGATTGGTGAGGCTGGCGACCATGCCTGGCAGGTGCGCGGCGCCGCCGGCGCCGGCGATGATGACGCGCAGGCCGCGGCCCTCGGCGGCCTTGGCGTAGGCGACCATGTCCTCGGGTGTCCGGTGTGCGGATACGACGGTGGCCTCATAGGGCACGCCGAATTCGCCGAGGATGCGGGCGGCTTCAGACATCGTGGGCCAATCGGATTCGCTGCCCATGATGATTCCGACGAGGGGCTTGGTCTTGGAGGATTTCATCCTAAAAAACGCAGTGAACAGAAGGAAACGAAGGCAACAAAGATATGAGGTTCCGGCAATTGAACCAACCAACCTGACTCAGTACGACTCGCTCGTGAGTTGGATGGGAAATCATTCTCGAATTCTGGTTTCGGCCAGACTTTGCGATCGAGTGGAACGGAAGGCAACGAAGGGAACGGAGAACAAACGGCGTACCACAAAATTGTGTGATTTACTCACCGTTCGGGTGAGTCGATTTTGACCCGGTGAATTCGTGCAATCGCTTGGCTCGGCCTTCTTCGTTATCTTCGTTTCCTTCTGTTAACTGTGTTTTTGAGTTCAGGGCTTGGTGCCGAAGCGGATGAAGCTGGCGGCGGTGGTGGCGCGGTGCATGGCCTCGTCGGCGGAGGAGCCGAGGGCGTTGACGTGGCCGAGCTTGCGGCGCGGGCCGCTCATCCACTTGCCGTAGAGATGGACGTGGGCGTCGGGGACCTCGAGCGCTCGGTCGAGGCCCTGGACGACGGCGGGCTCCTTGGAGTCGCCGAGCAGATTGATCATCACGGCGGCGGGGGCGCGCAGGGCGGTGGAGCCGAGGGGGAGGCCCATGACGGCGCGCACGTGGTTCTCGAACTGGGAGCAGACGCAGGCGTCCTGGGTGTAGTGGCCGGAATTGTGCACGCGCGGCGCGAGTTCGTTGATGAGCAGGGTGCCGTCCTTGAGCAGGAACAACTCGATGCCGAAGCTGCCCACGGCGCCGACGGCTTCGAGTGCGCGCTGAGCCATGCGAGAGGCCTCGCGGGCGATTTCGGCCGGCACGGAGGCGGGCACGAGCACAGTGGCGCAGATGTGGTTGTCCTGGCGCGTCTCGACCACCGGGTAGGCGGCGAGCTCGCCGCGGGTGCCGCGGGTGACGATGGTGGCGAGTTCGGACTCGAAGGGGCAGAAGGCCTCGACGTAGAGCGAGCCGGCCCCGCGGTGAAGCGCCTGCCAGGCTGCGTCCACGTCGGCAGGCGTGCGCACGGTGTAGTTGCCCTTGCCGTCGTAGCCGTTGCGGCGGCTTTTCAGGACGACGGGCCAGCCTTGCCGCGTTGCGAACAGTCCGAGGTCGTCGCGGGTTTCCACGGCGGCGAACTCCGCGACGCCCAAGCCGGCCTTTCGCAGGGTTTCCTTCTGCGCAAACTTGTCCTGGATGAGCCCGAGACAGGCAGAGCCGGGTCGCACCGGCACGCCCATGCGCTCGAGCACCGCGAGGCTGGCGGGCGACACGAATTCGTTTTCGAGCGTGACCACGTCGACCATACCGGCGAACTCCTCGAGCTTCAGTTCGGAGTCCCAGTCGCCTGCGAGGGTGAGCGCGGCGACGCTTGCGGCAGAGCTGTGTCCGTTGCGCTCCAGGACGACCACGTCGATGCCCAGGTTTGCGGCGGCGAGGGTGGTCATGCGGGCGAGCTGGCCGCCGCCGATGATTCCGAGGCGGGGATGGAGCCGGTGACCCGGCTTGCCGCCAATCTCGTTGTCGTAGGTTTCGTGCATCGTGGAAGGAGGGTCGGAACGTTGAGGTCGTTACCGTCCTCGGGACGGGCCGTTTGTCAAAAGGTCCGTGCAGTCCGCCGGCCGGGCGATCCATCCGGCCCGCCGCCACGGTCGGGGCGCGGCCCCGGGGGTCACGACGGCCCGCACTGGGCGAGTTTTCGGCGGAGCAGGTCGCGTTCGGCGGGCAGCGCCGCTAGTTCGAGGGCGCGACGCAGGCAGGCCTGGGCCTGTTCGGCGTTGCCGGCCTCCAGCCAGAACTCGCCGGCGATGGCGTGGAAGAGGTGGTAGCGCTCGAGCGCGGAGCGGCCTTCGATCGCCTGGAGCGCCCGCAGACCTTCGCGGGGCCCGTGAACGCGGGTGACGGCGACGGCCCGGTTGAGGGCGACGACCGGGGAGCGGTCCAGTTCAAGGAGATGGTCGTAGAGGGCCAGGATGCGCGCCCAGTCGGTGGAGGCGTAATCGGGGGCGAGGCAGTGACAGGCGGCGAGGCCCGCCTCGAGGTGGTAGCGCGTGATCGTGTCGCCGCTCCCCGATGCCGCGAGATGCTCGAGCCCGAGGCGGATCCGCTCGCGATTCCAGCGGCTGCGGTCCTGCTGGGCGAGCAGCAGGAGCGATCCGTCGTCGTCGACGCGCGCGGGCATGCGGGCCGAATTGAACTGCATCAGCGAGAGCAGGGCATGGGTCTCGGGACGGTTGCCGAGCGGGTGTGCGGCGAGCAGACCCGCGAGCCGGATGGCCTCGTCGCAGAGCTCCTCGCGCAGGAGCCGGTCGCCGTGCGAAGCCTTGTAGCCCTCGTTGTAGAGCAGGTACAGGGCCTGGAGCACGGCGTCGACGCGCGGTTCGAGCTCGGCCGCGGTCGGCAGGTCGGTGGTGATGCCGCTCTCGCGCAGGAAAGCCCGGGCGCGCACCAGGCGCTTGGCGATCGCCGCCTCAGTGGAGAGAAAGGCTGCAGCGATCTCGCGTTCGCCGAAGCCGCAGAGCGTCTTGAGCACCAGCGCAACCTGCGCATCGCCGGGCAGCCCGGGCTGGCAGCAGACAAACATCATGCGCAGCTGGCTGTCGCGGATCTCGTCCTCGAAGACCGGCGGGGGGGACGTGAGGGCGGACTGCAGGCAGTCCTCAACCAGGGGCACGAGCGCCTCCTGTTTGCCAGCCCACAGCGAGCCGCGTCGAACCAGGTCCAGGGCCCGGTTGCGCGCGGTCTTCAGAAGCCAGGCGGAGGGATTGTCGGGCACGCCGGTGAACGGCCAGGTCTGCATTGCGCGCATGAGGGCGTCCTGGATCACGTCTTCGGCGAGATGGAGGTTTCGCACCCCGAAGTGGCGCGTGAGGATCGACACCAGGCGGCCGGCCTCGCGACGGAAGAGGTGGTCGACGAGGGCCGCGACCTGGCGGTCGTCACCGGCCGGGGGAGTCGGTTCCTCAGGTGTCACGGGGAGGCGGATACGTAGTCGAGGGCCTCCCGCGCGAGCCGGGTCGCGGCTTGCGCGGTCCCGGGGGAGAGTTCGAGCCATTCCCGCATCGGGCGCCCCGGCCGGGGTTCAAAACGCGTGCCCCGCCCCTGCGCGACGAGGGTGTCGACGCGGTGGCGAGGGAGTTTCACGACCATGCGGTCGCCCGAGGCGAGCATGGCAAAGATCCGGCCTCCGGTGGCGAGCGCGCCCCGTCCGAATCCGCGCCGGCTGCCGGTCCCCACCGAGACACGCGGGTCGGCGGTGAGGCGGGCGACGAGCGCGTCGTAGGCTTCGGCCGGGTGGGCGGATTTCATGGCGTCAACCGGCGGCCCGGTCCGCGCGGGTCGGCGCCGAATTGCCCGAGCAGCGCACACAGGGCATGCAGGTGCGCGGCGGCGTCCCGATCGTCGGGGTGATGGCTGGCCTGCGGATCATCAATGGGAACAATGTGCGGGATCGCCTGGCCGGGCAAATCGGCGTCGCCTTTCGTGGAACGCGCGTGCACCGCGGCCGTCCGGGAGGGGCGCGGGCGCGGTGGGGCCGGGAGCCGGGCGCCTGCCGGCGCAACGGCGGGAGTCGGGTCCATGGCGGAGCGGCCGGGGCCTAGCCAGCCCGGCAGAGCGCGGGGCGGACCTCCACGGAAAATCCGTGATCGAGTCCGGGACAGCCCTTGGCGATCTCGGTCGCCGCGGCGAGAGACGAAGCCGTGACCGCGAGGGTGCCGCCCACCACTTCCTTGCCCTCGACGAAGGGCCCGTCGACGACGCGGGCGCCCCCCACGTTCCGAATAACCGTGCCGGCCTCGTCGAGTCGCTGGCCGCCCGAGGAGTGGCCCAGGCTCACGAGGCCGTCGATCCAGGCGGACCAGCGTTCGAAATTGCGCTGCATTTCCTCCGGCGACGGAAGAGGGTGGTCAACCGAATGGCGGAACAGCAGCACGTAGGTGTTGGTGGAGTCGTAGTTTTTCATGAGATGAAATGTGGGTTCACCTCTAATGACGAACGACTCGCCAGGCCCAGGACACGCAGCGGAACCGACTGCGGTCCAAGTGCGTGGGATGTTCAACCGTGCGGGGTGTCGCTGGAGCGCAGTCGAGCGAGCCAGCCTCGCTCCACAACGTGGTCCTCGTGCAGGCGGTGGAGGCGTGCGTTGAGCACGGCCGTGCGTCCCAGGTAGCCGACGAGCCTGCGGGGATCGTCGCGGCTGACCACGGGCAGGCGACCGCAACCGCGTTTGAGCATGCGATTGAGGGCCTCGTCGACGGGTTCGTCCGGGAAGGCGACCTCGGGGTCGCGCGTGCCGGCGTCGAGCACCGACGATTGGCCGGACGGATCCTTGTCGAAGGCTTTCACGAGGTCGGCGCGGGTCACGATGCCGACGAGCTTGTGGTCGTCGTCCACCAGCGGGAAGGCTGGGTGCCGCAGCAGGCCCGGCTCGCCGTTGGCGATACGTTCGGAAAGATCGGCAACGAGGGTCGAGGCCGGAATGGACAGCGCCTCCTCGTCCATGACGAGGCCGACGGAGATCTGCTTGAATGCGTCCGCCTCGTATTCCTGGTTCACGGGCAGGCCCTTGCGGGCGAGGCTGAGGGTCATCACGGAATGTTTCATGAGCGCGAGTGCGACGCCGTTGGCGACGACGACGACGAGCATGAGCGGGAGGACGGCGTTGTAGGAACGCGTCATTTCGAAGGCGAAGAGGATGAATGTGAATGGCGCGCGAGCGGCGGCGCCGAAGAACGCCGCCATGCACAGGATGGCGCACGCGGCGGGCGAGAGCGCAGCAGCGGGGACGAGGGCGTTCACTGCGAAGGCGAAGATCGAGCCCAGCGCGGCGCCGCTCATGAACATCGGTGCGAGCGTGCCGCCGGAAGTCCGCGAGCCCAGAGCGGTCAGGATCGCCATCGGCTTGAACACCAGGATGAGTGCCACGGCCAGCACTGCCAGCCGGCCGTTCAGGATGTCCGCGATGATTCCGTAGCCCGAGCCCAGCGTCTGCGGGACGAGGTAGCCGATCACGCCCAGGCCCAGCCCACCGAGGGCGGGCCACCACATTTCGTCGAGCCCGACCTTGTGAAGCAGTTCGAACGCGTCCTCGGACCATTCGAGCGCGCGAACGAAACCCACAGCCGCGAGGCCTGCGATGACGCCGAGCAGCAGGTACCAGGGCAGTTCGTGCACGAAGCCGAAGGCGACCGGATCGAGCGCGACCATCGGCGCCCGGCCGAGCAGCATGAATCGGACGCTGGTCGCGAGCGTGGTGGCGATGACGAGCGGGATGAAGGAGCGCGGCTTGTATTCGAACAGGATCAGCTCGATCGCGAGCAGCACCGCGGCGATCGGTGTGCTGAAGGTCGCCGCGAGGCCGGCGGCCGCGCCCGCCGCGAGCAGGGTCTTGCGTTCGGACACCGTGAGGTGCAGCACCTGCCCGATCACCGAGCCGACCGCGCCGCCGGTCTGGATGATCGGCCCCTCGACGCCGAACGGACCGCCCGTGCCGATGACGACCGCGGAGGAGGCGGGTTTGAGCACCGCGATCTCGGGGTCGATCTTGCTCCGATTGTACAACACCGACTCGATGACTGCGTCGATGCCGTGCCCGCAGATCTTGCGCGAGCCGAACCGGGCCATCAGGCCGACGACCAGGCCGCCGATCGCGGGGATCAGGATCACCCAGGCGTGCAGGTGCACCGTGGTGGGCACGCTTTCGGAGAACGACCAGCGCCCGTAGAACGCGAGGTTGGTGATCAGGCCGATCAGCCTGAACAGGACATAGGCCACTGCGCCGACGAACGCGCCGAGCGCGCCCGCGAGCACCGACAGCACGGTCAGCCGCCGGAGCGGCGCGCCGGCCGCGTCGGTTTCATCCCAGGGAGGGAGCTTTGCAGTGGATGCGGAGTGGGTGGAGGACGTGGGCTTCACGAAAAAATGAAGGGAGTGCCGCGCAGGGATCAGCGCGCATGGAGCCGCGCCCGAAGCACGGCGGAGCGTCCGAGGTAGCCGATGATGCGCCCGGGATCTTCGGGTGCGACGACCGGAAGGCGGCCACAGTCGCGGTCGAGCATGCGGTCGAGCGCCTCGCTCACCAGTTCGTCCGGCCGGGCCACCTCGGGATGCGCGGTGCCCGCTTCGGCAAGCGTGCTCGAGCCCGACGGATCGCGCTCGAGGGACTTCAGGACGTCGCCGCGCGTGATCAATCCCGCCAGGCGGCCCTCGGGGTCGGCGAGCAGGTACGCGGAGGACCGTGCGACCGCCGGTTCGCAGCCCGCGATCCGGGAGGAGAGCTCGTGCACCGTCATGTCCGCGGGGAGCGTCACGGGGTCCCGTTCCATGACCTGGCCGACCGTGATGCGCTGAAACACATCGGCCTCGTAGTCCTGGTTCACGAGCCGGCCCCGGCGGATCAGCTTCTCGGTCATGATCGTCGACCGGCCCATGAGCAGCAGCGTGACGACCTCGGCAACCGCGACGACGAGCATGAGTGGGAGGACGGATTCGTAGTTTCGGGTGATCTCGAAGACGAAGACGATGAGCGTGAACGGCGCGCGAGCGGCGGCGCCGAAGAACGCGGCCATCGCCACCAGCGCGCAGGCGGAGGGCGAGAGGGCGCTGGCCGGAACGAAGTGGTTCACGACGTGGGCGAACAGGCAGCCGAAGCCCGCGCCGGTCATGAACATGGGGGCGAGGAGTCCGCCCGAGGTGCCCGAGCCCAGCGAGATGAGCAGGGCGAGCGGCTTGGCGATGACCACCAGCAGGAGGACCGTGAGGGCGAGCCGGTCGTTGAGTATCTGGGAAATGGATTCGTAGCCGACGCCGAGCACACGCGGGACGAACAGGCCGATGAGCCCCAGCCCGAGGCCGCCGATCGCCGGCCACCAGAACGGGCTC
>JAJXYI010000047.1 GCA_021780625.1 bacterium
CCCTCATCGCCCCGGGTGATCAGCACCATCCGGATTCCGAACTTGGACTGCAGGGAGCGGGCCGCGCTTTCGACGTCGGCGTCCGAGCGCAGCGGGAAGCCCGCGGCGAGTTCCGCCTCGCGCTTGTTGGGCGTGATGATGGTCGTGTTGGCAAACACCGCCACGTTCTGCGGCTTCGGGTCGACCGCGATGACCTTGTCCGGGGACTTCGCCACGATGCGGCTGACCAGGGTTTTCGAGAGCACGCCCTTGGCGTAGTCCGAGAAGATGATTCCGTCGATCGAGGGCAGGAGCGATTCGATGGACGCCAACAGCCGCTGCTCGACGTCGCCTCCCACGATTCCCGTCTTCTCCCGGTCGATACGGACAATCTGCTGCTGGTGTGCGATCACGCGGCTCTTGATCGTGGTCGGGCGCGTGGAGTCGGTGATCACCGCGGATGTGTCGCCGCCGAGGGTCCTGATCTGCTCGGCGAGCCGGCGTCCGTTCGAATCGTCGCCTACGACGCCGGCAAACATGACCTTTGCGCCCATCGCCAGCAGATTGAGGCCCACGTTGGCCGCGCCGCCGGGACGGGATTCCTCGCGCGTCACCTCGACGATTGGAATGGGGGCCTCGGGCGAGATGCGCGACACGCTGCCCCAGACGTACTCGTCGATCATAAGGTCGCCGACGACGAGCAGTCGCAGCGAGTTGAACCGCCTGATGATGTTGATGGCCGATGTCTTATCCATGCGATGGGTCGGGCTGCTAATCGCCGAGGCGACGGCCGGTGGCGAGGTAATTCCGCACGTAATCCGTGACGGCATCGCGCAGCGGCGTCATGGGACGCGAATACCCCGTGCCGCGCAGCTTCGCGATGTCGGCCTTCGTGTAATACTGGTATTTCTCGCGGAGCTGCTCCGGCATGTCGATGAACTCGATGGCTGGGCTGCGGCCCATCGCCGCGAAGATGGCCTCCGCGAGCGTGATCCAGGTGTTGGCCTCTCCCGAGCCTAGGTTGAAGAGCCCCGCCGCCTTGGAGCCGCCCTCGGCGAAATGCAGCGTCATCTCGACCGCGTCCTTCACGTAGAGGAAGTCGCGCATTTGGTGACCGTCCTTGTAGTCGGGCCGGTGGCTGCGGAAGAGCCTGAGCGAGCCCGTATCAAGAATCTGGTGATGCGCCTTGCTCACCAGCGAGCGCATGTCGCCCTTGTGTTCCTCGTTCGGGCCGAAAACGTTGAAGTATTTCACGCCGACGATCCGGGAGAGCCAGCCTTCGCGCTGGGCAATCAGGTCGAAGAGGTGCTTCGAGTACCCGTACATGTTGAGGGGACGCAGACGATGAAGGTTGTCGTCGGTGTCGTCCATGCCCTGGGCGCCGTCGCCGTAGGTGGCCGCAGAGGAGGCGTAGATGAAGCGGGCTCCGCGGGCGAGGGCCCAGGCCGCGAGCTCCCTGGTGTATGCGGTGTTGTTGTCGGCGAGGTACGACGCATTGCGCTCGGTGGTGGAGGAGCAGGCGCCGAGGTGGAAGACCGTGGAGATGTTGCCCCAGGCGTCGGGCTTTTCGGCCAGGCGCCGCCTGAACTGATCCGCCTCGACGTAGTCGGCGAACTTGAGCGGCGTCAGGTTGCGCCACTTCTCGTCGGTGCCGAGGATGTCGGTCACCACGATGTCGGTGGCTCCGCGCTGGTTGAGCGCCCAGATGAGCGCGCTGCCGATGAAGCCGGCCCCGCCGGTTACGAGAATCTTTCCCTGCATAGGTGGCTACAAGTCTATTGGTTCCGATGGCAAGGCGAGCGCAAAGCACCGCGCCAGGGCGGCGGCATGTGAATCCTGGGTGACGAACGCGCCCCGGGGGTCAGGTGGATTTCCCGGCGATGCGGGCGCGCACGGCCTCTTCGACCTCGTCGACAGGGATGTCCATGCACATGCGTTCGTGGGGGCATCCCTCGTTCAGGCCGCAACCAGCGCACTCGGGCGAACGCGTGAGATTCGTGTTGAACGCATAGCCGGTTTCGATCGGACGGGAGCGGCCACCATAGAGGATGACTGCCGGCGTATGGACGGCCGCGGCGACGTGCATCAATCCGGATTCGAGCCCGACGAAGAGGGCGGCGCCGGCGATGACGTCGGCCGCCTGGCGCAAGGACGTGCGCCCGCGCAAATCGCGCACATCCGGGAGTGCCGGGTCCGCCGGCGTGCCGAGCTGCACCAGGTTGAACTCAGGCTGGAGCCGACGAGTGAGCTCGACCCACCGCTCCGGATCCCACTCCTTGGTCGAGGCCGAGTAGCGCGCGCCGCGGCAGGAATTCTGAAGCGCGATCGTGCGAGGCTCGCGTGGGGGCTGCGTGGCGAGATGCAGCACGGGCCGCCAATCCGCCGCGAGAGTCAGTCCCGCGTGGTCGGCCATCTGCTGGGCGATGTGCCGGAGGGTGCCGTTTCGATAGGCCACGTGAACGATCTCGGTGTCGAGCCAGCCGCGGGTGCGCGCATAATGCCAGCGTTCGACGCCGGTTTGGACACAGAGGGGATCGTGGTTGCCGGACCACAGTTCGGGCAGATTCGTCAGCACCGGGAGGGGCCGACCTTGCCGGCGGGCCGCCTCTGCCACTGCGGTGAGCATGAGCTCGTCGCCGACGCCCCCATTCGCGTAATAGAGTCGATTTACCGCCCGCTTGCTGAACGCCCATAGACGGTCTGAAACGGACGAGAGCCGGAAGCCCATGGCGGGGTCAACCCTTGGAAGGCAGGAAGGACTCGCCGCCCTTGGGAAGCTGGAGCATGGAAATACCCCAGTTCTGGTTGATCGTGACGATGGGGTAGCCCTCGAGGCGAAGTTCCTCGAGAAGTTTCGGCACCCCCATGTTTTCGCGGCGATAGGTTTTGTACAGTTCCTCGTCGCGGTTCCTGTCCCATAGCGTGTCGTGGAACACCACGACCCCGAAGGGTGCCATGCGCGGCTTAAGAATTTCCCAGTCTGTTTTCACCCCCTCGTAGGAGTGATCGCCATCGATGAATGCAAAATCGATTCTTATCGGAAGGCTCGACTCGGCGTCGCGTGTCGTCTTGCGCACGATTGTGACGTAATCCGTCACTCCGGCAGCGGCGAGATTGGAGGACAGGGTCGCCTGCGTGTCTTCGGCGACTTTGTCGCTCCAGGCATTCTGGAAGTGGGGGTCGACGGCCCAGAGGCGGCCCCTCAGATTCAGTTTCAGTGCGAGTCCGAGCAGGCAGGTGGAGTGGCCGCGGGCCGAGCCGATCTCGACGCAGGTCTCCGGCTTCATCGTCCGCACGAGCCCGTGCAGGAGCCAGCCCGCGTCGCCGAGCCCCGAGTTGAACTCGATCGTTCGAAGCCGATAGCGCCGCCAGGCGACGTGGAGTTCGTGTTTGAGAAGCCTGAGGTTCATGGCGTGTGGTCCCCGGCCGGGCCCGGGATCGGGGTTACGCTGGGCACTCCTTCGTCCAGGACGAAATGGCCTGCGTTGTATTCCTTTCTCAGTTCCCACGGTGCGGGATGATTTACCCGTGATTCACTGGCAAAGACCAGGCCATCAGCCAGGTAATGGTCGGGCCCTGAACCATGCAGGGTCGTGCAGAGATCGAAGCCGTAGTTTCCGGTGGCGAGATGCGGCATCCGGATCTTGAGCGTCACTTCGTACAGGCCGGGCTTGGCGGGAAGGCGCCAGCCGGAGAAGTGGCCGGGTGAATACAAACCGAGCGCGGTGCCGGACAGATCCGTGAGCGTCGCCTCGACTGAAGCCAGCGGATGGCCGTCCGTCTCCACCAACATCCTGACGAATGCGTGGTCGCCGCCGGGGAAGGTTGGGGTCTCCATTCCGGCCGCGTCGACCAGTGCCGCCCGTACGATGGTCGCATGCTGACCCGAGGAGGCCGTTCGGTCGGACCGAAGATTCCTCGTATACAGGTCGATCGCCTCGGCCGTGGGTCCGGCGAACTCGAGATGCCCCCGCTTGAGATACAGGCAGCGGGTCGTGAGAGACCTCACCGCATTGATGTTGTGGCTCACGAAGAGGATCGTTCGTCCGCTCCTCGACGCCTCGCTCATCTTTCCGAGGCACTTTTGCTGGAACGCGGCGTCGCCCACGGCGAGCACCTCATCGACGATCAGGATTTCAGGCTCCATGTGGGCGGCCACCGCGAACGCCAGTCGTATGTACATCCCGCTGCTGTATCGTTTGACGGGCGTGTCGATGAACTGCTCCACCTCGGCGAAGGCGACGATCGCGTCGAATTTCCTCCTGATCTCGTCCCGAGGCATGCCCAGGATTGCGCCGTTGAGAAAGATATTGTCGCGTCCCGTGAGCTCCGGATGAAAGCCGGTGCCCACCTCCAGGAGGGACGAAACCCGGCCCCGAATGCGGATCGTGCCATGGGTTGGCTCCGTGATTCGCGAGAGGATCTTCAGGAGCGTCGATTTCCCGGCGCCGTTGCGGCCGATCACTCCGAGCACTTCCCCAGGCGCGACGGAAAAATTCACGTCGCGCAAGGCCCAGAATTCCTCGGTTGCCAGGGATCCGCCGCGACCGCCAAGCGCCTTGAGAAGGCCGCGGGTCCGGTGGGCGAGCTGATCGCGCAGCGTGTCGTGACGGACGTGCCCAAGCATGTACCGCTTTGAAAGGCCTTCGACCGATATCGCAGGAGATTCCATGATTCCGGGTCAGATGATGTCTGCGAATCGACGCTCGGTGCCCCGGAAATACCAGAGTCCGGTGATTACCAGCAGGAGTCCGGCCCCGCAGGACATGAGGAGACTCTGCTCGCTCAATTCCATGCCGCCCCCGAGGATGCACCATCGGAAACCCTGGATCATGCCGGTGAGCGGATTGAGCGAAAGTATCGTCTGCCAGCGGGGAAGATTGTCGGTGCGGAATCCGACGGGTGTGATGAAGATGCCGATCTGCAGGATGAACGGCGCGATGAATCGAAAGTCTCGATACTGGACTGTGAGGGCGGTGATCCAGAGACCCGCACCAAAGGCGATGACCAGTGCTCCCAGGATGAATACGGGCAGGACCAGAAGCCGCCAGGTCGGAAAAACTCCGTAGACTGCCGCAAACGGCAACGTCAGTGCCAGGGGGATCATCATGTCCACGACCGCCACCGCAAGCGACGACAGCGGGACGATCAGCCTTGGAAAATAGACTTTGGAAATCAGGTTGGAGTTGCTGACGAGGCTGCCTCCTGCGCCGCTGAACGCCGAGGCGAAGAGTTGCCAAGGGAGCAGGCCGGCGAGAACCAGGAGCGGATAGGGGATCGTTCCATTGGGCATCTTCGCAAGCTTCCCGAAGACAAAGGTGAGCAGCATGGTCTGGACAAGTGGCTGGATGACCGCCCACCCGGCGCCGAGCACGGCCTGCTTGTAACGGACTTTGACGTCGCGCCAGGCCAGAAATCCCAGCAGCTCGCGGTAGCGCCAGAGGTCGCGCCAGTAGTGGGCTTCGCTTCTTCCTGCGACAATGGTTATCTCGGGGCCCTCGTTCATGCGATACGGGTGGAGTTGAGCGCGGCGTCAAGCCGCCCGCGGAACCGTTCAAATGAGAAATCACGCACTCGGGCAAGGATGGTGTCGGGGTTCCAGCTCCGATGCAGGCCCTCCGCGCAGGCCGCCGCGATTCCCGGTACGTCGCCGTACTCGCAGAGCAAGCCAGTGTCGGGTGTGATCACTTCGGGAATGCCCCCAGCACGCGCACCGAGACAGGGACGTCCCTGCGCCATAGCCTCCAGGAACACGAGGCCGAAGCCCTCTTTTTTCGAGGGTAGCGCAAAAAGGGTGCATTGGGCCAGCTGGCGCTGGAGCTCGTCGTCCTCCACGAAGCCGAGCATCTGGACTTCTTGGAACAGGCCAAGGTCGTTCGCCAACCGCCGGAGGCGCAGCGCATCGTCCCCGTGGCCGATGATCCGAAGCGTCGCATCCGGAATTTCCTTACGGACCAGGGGCATCGCCTCGATCAGGGTGTCGATGCCTTTGTAGATGTCCGCGCGCGTGAGGCGGGCGACCGTCAGAATGACGGGTGGCTTTGGCGGCGGTGTCGCGGTCGCCGCAATGGGGAAAAAGGCGTCGAGTCCATTTGGGACGATCACCATGCGGTCCTCAGGCACCGGGTAATACTCGTGCATCGTCCGACGGGTATAGTCGCTGATGCACAGCACGCGGCGCACGAACCGTAGTGCGGCCCGTTCAGCCAGCGAAAAGGGCCGCCAGACCTCGATTCCGTGCGCCACCACATCGTAGGTCAGTCGGGGATTCCGAAGCTTGAGCGCAAGCGCGACGGGAAGCTGCGCGACGTGGCCGCACACGACGTGGTCGCATTTTCTCCCGTGTCTAAGCGCCGCTCGTACGAAACGCGCCTTGTGGCCGCTACACACCTCCCAGGCCTCCAGGCGGTCGTTTGAATAGCGGCGCAACTCGGTCGAGTCCGGGGACGAATCGTTGAGGGCCACAAGCCTCACTTGGCCGTCCCGCTCGGCGGCGATGTCACAGAGTGCCTTCAGGTAGAGCCGCAGGATCCTGGGGATGCCTCCATTGGGAGTGAAAATCTCGGGGGCAAGGACGAGAGTCTTCATCAGGCGCTCCGTCGGTTTACGAACTGGATCAGAATTGCCAAGCTCCAGACGCGCGACCACTCGCGGGGATCGTCCGATTCGAGGAAGCCACGCCACCGCTCTCGGGCGGCCGCGGCGTCGAACAGGCCGCTCCGGCCCAGGCTGGACTCGGAGTAACAGTCTTCAAGGAAGGGACGGAGTTCACGTTTCATCCAGACTGCGAACGGGAGCGTGAAACCCTTTTTCTTCCGCCCGCGAAGCAGCGGCGGGAGCATGTCGCCGACGGCATCTTCGAGCGCCGCCTTCGGATGATGCGGGGTGAATTTGAAGTGCGCAGGCTGATGCCAGAGCCACTCGATGAACGTGCGATCGATGAACGGCACGCGCAGCTCGATCGAGTGCCGCATGCTCATCACGTCGCTGTCGTGCAGCAGCACGTCTGCCATATAGGTCCGCAGTTCCCAGGCGCTGATGGCTTGGAGGTCCGGCTGGCCTGCAAGCTCGCGCGAGAGCAGCGGAAGCTGGGGATGGAAGGGCGTGTAGCGGTTCCGCAGCTGCGCACGGGCATCGGGCGAAAGCAGTGTCGCCTGTGCCGGAATCGTGAACACTCGTCGCTGCAGGGCCCCGAGTTCCTGGAGGGTCCGGGCGTGTTCCAGAAAATCGGCGAGCTTTCGCTGCTGGACTCCCCCTCGCCTGAGCCGGCTTACGACGGCTGCCCGAACGAAGGCGGGAAGGCTCCACCATGCCGGCAGCCAGCGCTTCAGCTTCGGCAATACCTTGAAGGACGGATAGCCACCGAACAACTCGTCGCCGCCCAGCCCGGAAAGGACGACCGTCACGCCGCCGTCGCGCGCGGCCAGGCTGGCGTAGTAGGTGTTGATGCCGTCGCCCGAGGGGTGATCCAGCGAGTCGAGAATCCGATTGATGTCTGCGGCCACCCGCCGGCCCGTCAACACGAACGGATGGTGGTCGGTGCCGAGGAACCGGGCCGTCTCCCCGGCGGCCTCGCCCTCGGAAAAGGCGCGTTCCTCGAATTCGATTGAAAAGGTCTTCAGCCGGGAGCCCGAGACCTTCGTCATCAGTCCCGTGATGACCGCCGAATCCAGCCCCCCGGAAAGGAATGCCCCGACCGGAACGTCGGCCGCGACGTGCGCGCGAATCGTATCCTCAAGGCGGTGACGCAACTCGCCGTTGAA